>JAATEU010000100.1 GCA_015655565.1 Clostridiales bacterium | reverse complement strand
TATATCGCCTATTTAAATAAAAAAACAGATAATGATCAGTAATATCGGTACAGGGTAATTCAAAAAAAGAATATAAGGCAGATAAAGCATTAGGAGTATTCTAAGAAGAGTTTTTGTCTTTTATCACAATAAAGATTGCGTTTGGGGGACTTTGGATTATGACAGGGACAATTACCATAGGGGGCAGAAATATAAAATATGAATTAATACGTAAAAAGGTGAAAAATATTAATTTACGTGTAAAACCGGATGGTAATATTATAATATCAGCTGACAACAGAGTCGGTAAAAAGCATATTGAAGATTTTATGATACGCAAGGCAGACTGGATAGAAAAGGCCCTTAAACGTTTTGAGAGCCTGGATGGCATCCGGAGCAAGGGTTTTGAACCGGCGGATGGTGAATGTATTAAGCTTTTAGGTAAAGAACATAAAATTTATATTATATCCTCCAATCAAAACCGTATTGAGTTGAAGAACACCTGTGTATATATTTATACTAAATATCCGGAAGATAAACATAAGATTAATATCCAGTGGGGAAAATGGTATGAGTTATTTGTAAAGGAAATATTTTATCTGGTGGTGAAGGAAATGTATTCTAAATTCCTTCCTTACCATATTAATATGCCTGAAATCAAGTTAAGAAATATGAAAACCCAATGGGGATCCTGCTCTGTGTATACGGAAACGATTACTTTAAATAAAACCCTGATTCATGCTCCCATAGAATGCGTCGAATATGTGGCAGCCCATGAACTGACACATTTTTTACAACCCAATCACAGCAGAGAATTTTATGATATGTTTAGGACTGTTATGCCTGATTATAAGGAGAGGAAAAAACTTCTAGAGAGTCAGGGAATTTATTATTAGCAGTCTGCACCTGGAAATAGAAGGGGACTTTTACAAAATTTTTCTTCCTCCGTTTGCTCTGCCAAAAAATAATATTAGTATTGACATATATTATTTTATAATATAATATGTATCAGATAAGAAAGATTCTTAAAAAGGCAGGAAGGAATCTTATAATAAAGCTTTCAATACAAGAATTAAAAAATAATATTATCCATATGATTAAGCAGTGACATTTAAAAGATGAATGTAAGTATTTGTAAGTCAATTAATTACCATAAATAGTGGTCTAAAGTATCTTTCAAGGGAGAAAAGACGATTATTTATGGTATTTTTATTTAGGCGGGAAAGGTGTGATTTTATGTTAAATACCGGAAGTTTTGTGTTAAAAGGCAATATTTTTTACTCTAAGGCTCCTGATGAAATAATATGTGTCCCTGAAGGGTTTATCGTATGCGTACATGGGAAGGTAAGGGGAGTTTATGAAGTCCTGCCGAAGCAGTATGCTAATATAAATATAATTGATTATGGCGATAAAATTATTATTCCGGGACTTACAGACATCCATACCCATGCGCCCCAGTATTCCTTCCGCGGCCTTGGGATGGATTTGGAATTGATTGAATGGTTAAACCGGAATGCGTTTCCGGAGGAAGCAAAGTATTCCGACTTAGACTATGCAGGGAAGGCCTATACCATCTTTGCCAATGATTTAAAGAAAAGTGCTACTACAAGGGCCTGCATTTTTGGGACAATTCATGTTGAAGCAACTAAATTATTAATGGATTTATTAGAGGAGACAGGACTAAAATGCATGGTGGGCAAAGTTAATATGGACAGGAACTGTCCGGAATATTTATGTGAATCCGGTTCCGTTGCGGATACCCGGAAATGGCTGCAGGAGGTGGCTCATGAATATGAGAATGTAACTCCGATTTTAACGCCAAGGTTTTTTCCTGCCTGTTCAGAAACTTTACTGGAAGGACTTTCTCGCATACAAAAGGAATTTAATTTACCTGTCCAATCCCATCTGTCCGAGAATTTAGCAGAAGTTGAATGGGTTAAGGAACTTTTTCCGGAAGCCTTAAGCTACGGGGATGCATATAACCGGTTTGAGCTTTTTGGTAAGGAAGCACCTACTGTAATGGCGCATTGTGTTTATATCACGGAGGGTGAGATAGAACTTATGAAGAGAAACGGAGTTTTTGTTGCCCACTGTCCGGAATCAAACACCAATTTGTCCTCCGGAATAGCGCCGGTCAGGGCTTACTTAAATCACAAGCTGAATGTAGGCTTAGGTACGGACATGGCGGCGGGAAGCTCTAATTCCATCTTTAAAGCCATGACGGGGGCAATTCAGGTATCGAAGCTTAGATGGCGTTTAGCGGATCAGAGCTTAAAACCTTTAACTGTAGAGGAAGCATTTTATTTAGGCACAAAAGGAGGCGGAGCCTTTTTTGGGAAGACAGGGAGTTTTGAAGAAGGCTATGAATTTGATGCAGTTGTCCTGGATGATAGTAATATTCTGCATCCCCAGCCTCTTACCCTAAAAGAAAGATTAGAAAGGATTATCTATCTTTCCGATGACCGGAATATCCATGATAAATACGTGGCAGGCAGGCGGATAGGAAAAGCAATTGAAACCGGATTTGATAATACTTTGGGTTTAACAGGAGTTGATTGATTAGTTGAACAAAAAATAATTGACACAGGGAATCAGCCAAGATATACTATATAGTATTACAGGAAAGGATGGTACTTATGAAGATTAAGAGTGTAGACGAAAAACCGGAAGATAAAATACTGGATGCAGCACTGGATGTAGTGATAGAAAAAACCATATGTGGTACCAGAATGCATCTTATAGCGGAAAGAGCCGGGATGGTACAGTCTAATCTGCATTACTACTATAAAACAAAAAATGACTTAATGCTGGCATTACAAAAGAAAGTATTAAAGAGATGCTTAGAAATAAGAGACCGTTTAAAAATAGATGCAAAAAATACACTGGAAGACCAGCTGGATGTATTCATAAAGCAGAAGCTGGAATTTATATTAAATGAGCAGGAATATGATTTTGCTGAAATAGATTTTTGGGTCCAGGGACATATTAATACCGACATACAGACTGCTTTTGCAGCTTCCTTTGAGGGCTGGAGAAAAGAAATCGGTGAAATATTAGATAAATACGTTCCCGACATGCCAAAGAGGAAACGGAAATATTTGCCTTATCTCATTGTTTCTGCCCTGGAAGGTGCATCCATGCAATATTTAATAAATAAGGACAGGTTTGATGTAGTAGAATACTTTGAATTTTGTAAAAGCATAATTATTAAGGCAATAAGAGAATAATGTGACAGGGAGAGCAATTCAAAAAACAAATTCTTAGCCGTGGAGCAATTGAAGCAGGCATTGATTATATCAGGAGAGCTAAAGTACAGTATATTACATAGATGTAAAATGCAGTGTGGGGTCTGCTTATTTGCATCTTTTTTTATAAGAAGGAAGTGACATTTTTTGAGGTTAATAAAGACAACAGAGGCAGTGGGGCATGTATTATGTCATGATATAACCCGGATTGTGAAAGACATTACCAAAGATGTGGCCTTCCGGAAAGGGCATATTGTTAAAGAAGAAGATATACCGGTTTTGTTATCCCTTGGGAAGGATCATCTTTATGTCTGGGAGAAAATAGAAGGTACAATCCATGAAAATGAAGCAGCTGAGATTTTATATCATATCTGTAAAAATGATTACATGACACCTTCTGAAATAAAAGAAGGAAAAATCAATATATTCTCAACAATTGACGGACTGTTTAAGGCAGATAAGAAACGGCTGAAGGAGATTAATTCCCAAGGGGAAATAATAATAGCAACCAGGCATGGGAATTTTCCCGTAAAAAAAGGAGATAAGTTAGCCGGTACCCGGATTATACCTCTTATTGTGGAAGAAGAAAAAATGAATAAGGCAAAAGAGACGGCAGGTTCGGAGCCCTTGTTAAAGATACTGCCTTTTATCCATAAAAAAGCGGGTATTGTTACTACCGGCAATGAAGTGTTTTACGGAAGAATTACGGATACCTTC
>JAATEU010000593.1 GCA_015655565.1 Clostridiales bacterium | reverse complement strand
GAACCCAAGAAAAAAAAGAAAGGAGATACTCCATGAAGATATTATTTGTGGAAGATGATCAAGGTGTAAAAATATCATCCTTATCAGCAGTCCAATAATTGTAATTGCCGTAAATAAGGCAAACGTCCACAGCGGATATTTCCAGCCCATATGCTTGAAACTGAAACAACTGTGAAAGTAGTCTTTTCTTGCGGCTTTTGGAAATGTGATAAACACAAGGAAAAGGGCAACTACAGAGGGTGATCCGCCACCGAAATAGAAAATAAAAGTTACGAGTGGAGTTCCGGTAATTTCTAAAATGGTAGGAATAAATCCGCCCGCAAACTAACTTTGTGGTAAATTCTAGATTATCTGTATGTGACATAAAAAACCATGTATATTATACAGCTTTTCCCTCAACTTAACAATCATTGTGTCAATGCGGAGCTAAAGGCGGCGATGGTTGATTACGATACGCTGCCCTTGATACTCTTCCTGTGAAACAGGGCAGGAGGATCTACGCACACTGAATACTTGGCGTTAGCAAATCAGAAATTGCAAGGACCGAAGGCGTAGCAAAAAACCGCCGGAAGCGTCTCCATGTCTAAAACCAACGGAAATAAAAAACATTAGATTATAGATGGGTCTTATGTTAAATAAAATTGAATAATGATGAATTATGCTTCACATTTTTTAGCTAAAGCCATATTATTATTGTGTAAGGATTCTTAATCCTGATTCAAACAGAAAGGAGCTTTGGTATGAACGCTGATCAAAATTCATCGAATTCGAAATCCTCAATTGATAAATCAGATATAGATAAACCTATTGTTGCAGCTGCTAATATGGGTAATCCATGGAATCCGGGAAGACATATGTGTCCACCAAATCCGTGTCCACCAAATCCATGTCCGTCAGATCCATGTCAGAAAAATCCACCCGGCTCACCAGGTAGACCCGGACCACCTGGTCCACAAGGCCCACAAGGTCCGCAGGGTCCGGCCGGAGCAATAGGTCCACCTGGTCCGGCAGGAGCTATCGGTCCGATAGGTCCAGCAGGTGAAATTGGTCCGGCAGGCCCGGCAGGGGCACCCGGTTCGGCGGGACCCCCCGGTCCTCCAGGCAGCTTAGCAAGCTTTGTATATCGTTTTAGTACGGATCATGCAATCACAATACTTGGCGGTGATGATTTTGAATTTCCAAGTGGTAATATTCCAGCTACACCAACGGGAATAACCTTACCGAATGCAAAAGAAACAATTCTTACTGAGAATGGTTGTTATCTGGTCTCATTTACAGCTGATGTTATAGGTGCGCTTACATCTATTTCCATTAACTTAAATGGTGCTCCTGTTGTAGGTGGAACTGCCGGTGCTTTTGCAGCAACCAATATAATTGAAATCTCTGCTATTGTTGAAGTTACCGGTAATACACCCGCAATTCTTACCGTAACAAATGATTCCTTTGCAACCATCGGATTCCCGCTCCTTGCTCATGGCAGTGTTGTTGCATCCCTTTATATATTAAAATTATCATAAAAATACAGAAAGATAAAAATGGAGCTGCTGTAAATTCTCATGATTAACATACCGGCGTTTGGAATTCTTGCGCTGGTTATATTGTATGAGAATATTATAAAAGCTCCATTATTATGTTTTAAATTAATTTATTTATAATTGAGATTTTACTTTTAAGGTATTCATTAATATTGCATAAAAAACTTTTTTAATTTTGTCATGTATTTTAGTTGACAAGATTGTATATGAATAGTAATGTATTTAACATACTAGTATACAAGACGAAAGCAAGATAGGTATTTATTATGGAAAAAATTATGAATAAAGGATTTTTTCTTACAGTAAAAACTATAATAAAAAATATAAGACAAGGAAGAATAAGGAGGAAAAAATGATGCAAATGACTTTCCGTTGGTTTGGCAGTAACCATGATTCTGTTACTTTGGAGCAAATCAGGCAGATACCTGGTGTAACAGGTGTAATCACTACTTTATATGATGTTCCTGTAGGGGATGCATGGACATTAGAGGATATTCTGAAACTAAAAGCGGAGGTTGAAGCCGGTGGACTGGTTATAGCCGGAATCGAAAGTGTAAATATACATGATGCAATTAAAATAGGGCTCCCGGAAAGGGAAGAATATATTGAAAATTATATTACAACCCTGGAGAATTTAGCTAAGGCGGATATTCACATGGTATGTTATAATTTCATGCCTGTTTTTGATTGGACACGTTCTGACCTGGCAAAAAAAAGACCGGACGGTTCCACGGTATTGTCGTATGACCAGGATTTAATAGATAAAATAGACCCTATAAAAATGTTCGGTGAAATTGATAAAAACAGTACGGTTTTGTACTGCCGGGATGGGAACCGGAGAGGCTGACCCATGTAAAGGAATTGTTTGAAAAATATAAAGACGTAGATAATGAAAAATTGTTTCATAACCTGGTATATTTCTTAAATAAGATACGTCCGGTATGTGAAAAATATGATATTAAGATGGCTATCCATCCGGATGATCCTGCCTGGCCGGTGTTTAATCTTCCGAGAATCATTACGAATAAGGATAATGTCATCAGGCTTTTGAATACCGTAGATGCTGAATTTAACGGACTTACCTTATGTTCCGGTTCCTATGGTTCCAACCCAGATAATGATATTTGTGGAATCATTCGTGCAGCAAAAGGAAGAATTCATTTTGCCCATGTGCGTAATTTAATTCATCACGCTCCGGGTAAGTTTGATGAAGCAGCACATCTGTCCAGGGATGGTTCCTTTGATATGTATGAAATTATGAAAACTCTTTACGAAGTGGGATTTGACGGTCCGGTCCGTCCGGATCATGGGCGTGCAATCTGGGGAGAGGTAGCCATGCCCGGATATGGACTATATGACCGTGCTTTAGGTGCGGCTTATTTAAACGGCTTATTGGAAGCAATTGAGAAAGCCGATAAAAAATAAAGGTATGGGAGCAAGTGGGAAATAAAGAGTAGCAAGTGGAAAATAAGAGCAATTTCACACGTTGATTTATGCGCCCGCTAAAAAGGGCGGATGGGAGCCGGGTAAATATGAAATTAAAACAGGTTGAATTAGAAAATAAAAATATATGGGAGAAGAGTGGCTTTGAACTGCCGCAATTCGACCGGAATAAAATGATTGAACGGACTAAAAAAAATCCGGAATGGATACATTTTGGGGCAGGTAATATCTTTCGTGTATTTCCGGCTGCAGTATGTCAGAATTTATTAAATAAGGGAATTTTAAAAACCGGGATTATTGTTGCGGAAGGCTATGATTATGAGATAATTGATAAAAGTTATAAGAATTATGATAACTTAAGCCTGCTGGTAACCCTGAAGGCAGATGGTAATCTGGAGAAAAAAGTAATCGGCAGTATTGCTGAATCATTATGTGTGGATACGAAGAATACAAAAGACTGTGACAGGCTGACAGAAATTTTCCGAAATCCCGGATTAAAGATGGCATCTTTTACCATAACGGAGAAAGGTTATAGTTTAGTGAATCAAAAACAAGAATTTATAAGTAGTGTAGCGGAGGATTTTAGCAGCAGGCCGTCCTGCGCAGCCAGTTATATTGGTAAATTAGCAGCTTTATGTTATGAAAGATTTAGTTCCGGTAAATTACCTTTAACCCTGGTAAGTATGGATAACTGCTCCCATAATGGGACAAGACTTTATGAGGCCGTTACAACTTTTGCAAAATATTGGGTCGAGAATAAGATAGTTGAACAGGAGTTCTTAACCTATGTGAAAGAGAAGATTGCATATCCCTGGACTATGATTGATAAAATAACACCAAGGCCTGCGGATTCCGTTATTGAAATGCTGGATTCCATTGGCTTTGAAGATACAAAGGCAGTTGTAACTTCAAAAAATACTTATGTGGCCCCTTTTGTCAATGCGGAAGAACCACAATATCTGGTTATAGAAAATAATTTTAAAAACGGGCGGTTACCTTTAGAGCAGGGCGGCATTATTTATACGGATAAAGAAACCGTTGACAAAGTTGAAAAAATGAAGGTTTGCACCTGCTTAAATCCGCTTCATACGGCTTTGGCAATCTTTGGGTGTCTATTATCTTATAATAAGATATGGGAGGAAATGAAAGACAAGGAATTGGCAGCCTTAGCAGAAAAAGTGGGATATACAGAAGGACTGCCTGTTGTTTCAGATCCCGGAATTATTAAGCCGAAGGACTTTATAGATGAAGTACTTAAGGTGAGATTACCAAATCCGTTTATGCCGGATACACCACAGCGAATTGCCTGTGATACCTCACAAAAACTAAGTATCCGCTTTGGTGAAACCATAAAAGCATATGCAGCAGACGATGAATTGGAGGTAAAGAATCTAATTTATATACCTTTAGTACTGGCTGGCTGGTGCCGGTATCTTATGGGAATTGATGATAAAGGAAAGCCTTTTGAGCTAAGTCCTGATCCTATGCTTATAACCTTAATACCGGGTTTTTCCAAAATAAAATTAGGTGATAAGGATGGAATTCATGAAACCTTAAAAGAAGTTTTAAATAATAAATCAATCTTTGGGGTTGATTTGTATGAAGCAGGTTTGGGAGAAAAGGTAGAAGCGCTTTTTGCAGAATTAATTCAGGGCACGGATGCAATTCGGAGTACACTAAAAAAGTACCTTGACTAGCAGGTTTTTTTATAATAACATGAATTCGGAGGGATATCATGTACATTTTGAAACATACCGAAAAAGAAACAGCCCGGGAATATGCATATCGTGTTATTAAATATAATATTATTTCATTGGATCTTGTTCCGGGAAGCATGGTAAGTGAAAATGAATTGGCAGAGGAGATGGGTGTCAGCAGGACACCTGTCCGCGAAGCTTTAATTGAATTAAGTAAGTTAAAAGTAGTCGAGATATACCCTCAAAGGGGCAGCTTTATTTCACTTATTGATAACCGGTTAGTTGATGAAGCAAGATTTGTACGCTTAATGCTTGAACAGGCTATGGTAGAAATGGCCTGTGATATTGCAGATGAAAATAACCTGCTTGCTTTGGAAGAGAATCTGAAGCTGCAGGAATTCTATTTAGAGCATACGTCAAAAGATAAATTACTTCAGCTGGATAATGAATTTCATGAATTATTGTTTCTTATCAGTAATAAGAAATTTACTTATGATTTATTAAGCGGTATGATGACCCATTTTGACCGTGTACGCAGATTAAGTCTTTCCGCGATTAGAGATTCCAAAAACATTTCCGAGCATCGAAGTTTAGTGGATGCAATAAGTAAAAAGGATAAAGAAGCAGCAAGAAATATTATTACAAAGCATTTATCCAGATATAAGTTAGATGAAGAAGAGTTAAAAAAACAGTATCCTAATTATTTTAAAACTATAAATAATGAAAAAAAAGTAAGCAAACATTGAATTTCAATTATAGCTTTCCAATACGCAGGCTGTTAAAGGAGAATTATTATGTCATTTAGTCATAACTCAAACAAAATTATTTATCTGGCCGGAGGATGCTTTTGGGGAACTGAGAAATATTTATCCGGAATTAAGGGAATTATTAAAACAGATGTTGGATATGCAAATGGCAATACCGAAAATCCTTCTTATGAGGATGTGTGCTACAATAACACAGGACATGCTGAGACGGTAAGGGTTGTATATGACACTGAGGCTGTAAGTCTTTCCTTTATCCTGAATCTTTATTATGATGTAATTAATCCCACTTCTGTTAATCGTCAGGAGGCGGATAGAGGCACGCAATACAGGACAGGTATTTATTATATTGATGAAAACGATTTGGCGGTGATTAAAAATTCAATAACGGAACTTCAAAAGAAATATGATAAACCTATTGCAATTGAAGTACTGCCTCTTAAAAACTACTATTTAGCAGAAGAATATCATCAGAAATATCTGGATAAAAACCCCAGTGGATACTGCCACATCAGTACTGAGAAATTTGAGAAGGCTAAGCTGGCTGTTGACGGCAGTGTTCTTTAAGTTCCTTTTTGTAATCCGTATTTACCCTTATCGATGCTTTATGTTTATCAGATTCCGTCCGATTCCTTTTTGAAATCGGACGGAATTTTTACGTACAAAATAATAATAAATACATTTACGTCCCCAAAATCGCGCACTGTCTCCCACAAAGTAGAATGCCCGGCCCGGATAAATATGCTTAAAAGCTAAATTAAATAGAATTCATAATTTATTAAATTATGCAGATAATAATAGTATTAACTTTGCAGGGCATTTTTAATCCCTTATTGAATTTTACAAATGATAATTGTTCTCAAAAATAATATTGACAAATCAAACCGGGTAATCTAAGATTGACTTATTTAAGTGAGAATCATTTTCAAATAGAGGCTTTAACCAGTATGTGCATAGACTAGGAGGAGTATATATGAGTGATGATATTTTTAATTTGAGAGGCGATAAAGTTACCTCTTACGTATTATTTACCTTTGCCAGCAGCTGTATGCCGACCTTATTAAAGACAAAGCCTTCCAGTCTGGTTAGTTTTCATAAAAAGTATATCGAAGACCGGGAATGCTTTTATCAGGTACTTAAAAAAGAATCAGAACAATTTAACTGTGAATATGAAGTATTATTTGAAAATGAAAATAATTATTATATTATTGTTTATAATAAGGAACTTTTAAAAGATGTATTAAACAGACACTGTCAAAATATCATTTTAAAAGAGAACGGATATATGGAAGGTAAGGAATACTTTGGACATAATATTAGAAACCTTAAAATGAGATTTCGGAAATTTAAGTTAAATAATAACTTTGATTTTCCCCATGAAGTAGGTGTTTTTTTAGGATATCCCATTATTGATGTGGAGGAATATATTAAAAATAAAGGTCAAAACTACATGCTTTGCGGATATTGGAAGGTCTACCACAATATTGAGGAAGCAGGCAGGACTTTTGAATTTTTCAGGAAACTAAGAGATGAAGCTGTGGAATTATTTTTTACAGGAAAGGAATTAAGTGATATACTTCTTTATGTATAAAAGAACAAACCCAGGTAGGAGGTTTAGGTAAAAGTCTCCGGCAGCTTCCGTGTAGCCGTCTGATTTTACCGGGAAAGAACCTCTATTCGGGAAAGAACCCCTATTATAGAATATTATGAAAGTGAAGAAAGTGCCTGTTAAGGTTTTAGTTAACCTTAACAGGCACTGTTTTCGTTTTCTTTATACCGGACCGAATCCATCCTCTAGCAGCAGTTGCTCCGTCTCAAAACATCTAATGGGCGTAAGATACTTCAACCTTCCGGTCTTGCTGTTCATGTCGATTACTTTTGCAAGTATAAATGCAGTCAACAGCACTACAACCGCTACCGCGGAGGCGTAAGAGTATGACAAGTCGGACTCTTTCCTGCGGAATTAACAACTTAATAAAACGAATGAGTTGTTGCATTTTCCTGTAAATTCGTGTATAGTAATAAAGACAAGACAGTTTAAAATTATAAGACAGAGAGGAATAAAGTATGATTGTTTACGAAAATGTTAGTAAAAAGTACAATGATGTAACTGTTGTTGATAATTTAAATTTGACCATTAATGATGGCGAATTCGTAGTATTAATCGGTCCTTCCGGATGTGGAAAAACTACCACTTTAAAAATGATAAATAGATTAAATAAAATAAACGAAGGAAACATCTACATTGATAATCAGAATATTTTAGATGTTGACGCCGTTGAACTGCGCAGAAAAATCGGTTATGTAATTCAGCAGATTGGTCTTTTTCCCAATATGACTATTGAGGAAAACATATCGGTTGTTCCCCGTTTACTAAAATGGAGTAAGGAAAAATGTAAGCAAAGAGTTCATGAGCTTTTAGAGATGGTAAATATGCCCTATGAAGAAAATGCAAAAAAATATCCCAATGAACTTAGCGGAGGGCAGCAGCAGCGTATTGGTGTATTAAGGGCACTTGCTGCTGAACCTCCGATTATATTAATGGATGAGCCTTTTGGGGCTCTTGATCCTATAACAAGGGATGCATTGCAGGACGAAGTAAAGGCATTGCATAAAAAATTGCATAAAACCTTTATTTTTGTCACTCATGATATGGATGAGGCGGTAAAGCTGGCTGACCGGATTGTATTTATGTCGAAAGGAAAGGTTTTACAGGCGGCTACACCGGAGGAAATGCTTAATAAGCCGGAAGATCCCATTATTCGTAACTTCATGGGTAAACTTTCCTATTCCCGCTATTGCAATGACTTAACCTGTGCTGATGTTATGAAAAAAAGAATATTAACGGTACTTGAAACAAAGAAGACGCTGGAAAGTGTTGAACTTATGAAACATAAAGAGATTGATTCCATTATTGTAGTAGATCATGAGGATAAATTTAAAGGCATTGTTACAATTCAGAATATTAGGGAACATGGTAAAGCAGGAGAAACAATATCCAGGATTACGGAGAGTAATGTAGATACAGTTTCAGTCTCTACCAATGCAAAAGATGCGTTTGATAAGCTCATAGAGACTAATGTTGATTATTTGGTTGTTTTAAACCCTGATAAAACCGCGGCAGGGATCATAACACGAACCAGCATGACCAAAGCCTTGGCTAGTGTGGTTTGGGGGGATGCAGAGTGACGCCATTTAAGTTTTTAGAAATATATGGAGAAAAATTATTAATAGCCATTCTGGTACATCTGGAGTACGTATTTGTTTCGGTAGGCATTGGATTTATTATTGCTTTAATCCTGGGTATTTTGTTATCCAGGACACCAAAGATTTCTAAAATAATTATACCTGTCATAGGCGTATTTCAAACAATTCCGGGATTGGTTTTCATTGGTGTTCTCTTTATGTATTTAGGAATGAAACCCATAACAGTTATAATAGCACTTTCTATCTATGCACTTTTCCCAATATTAAAAAATACCTATACAGGTATACTTAGTGTAGATGAAAGTGTTAAAGAGGCGGCACGCGGATGTGGAATGACTAATATGCAGATATTATTTAAAGTTGAATTGCCGCTTGCCATGAGTGCTATATTCAGCGGTTTAAGAATGTCTACCATATATACGGTTAGTTGGGCAGTATTAGCCGCAATGATTGGTCTTGGCGGATTAGGGGAATTTATCTATCGTGGCATTGATACGAATAATAATGTATTAATTGTCGGCGGTGCATTGCCTGCGGCCGTTATTGCAATTATACTTGGACTTCTTATTGACTGCATCCAGAAGAAAATAACCCCCAGGGGCTTAAAGGGGGGAAAATAATATGGAAATGAGATTCGTATGGCAGCATATATACTTAGTAAGTGTATCCTGTGTGTTTACAACAATATTCGGTTTGCTGCTTGGCATTTTTGCTTATATTTCTAAGCCGGCCCGTTCTGTTATTTTATGGCTGGTGGATATATTACAGACGATACCGGTTCTGGCGCTGCTTGGTTTAATAATGATTGCTTTTGGTGCAACAAGTACTACCGTAATTATTGGAATTGTACTGTATTCCCTGCTGCCTATTGTTAGAAACACCTATATTGGTTTAGAAAATATTGATCCGGGAATTAAAGAAGCTGCACAGGGAATGGGCATGACAAAATTGCAGCGGCTTTTTAAAGTGGAGTTACCATTATCTTTTCCTATTGTGTTTACCGGAATAAGAATTGCAATAGTAACTTCAATCGGTACTGCGGTTTTTGGAGCAGTTGTTGGCGGAGGTGGTTTAGGTTCAACGATAAACAGGGCTATATTAATACAAGACATGCCTACATTAATGCAGGCTACGTTAACACTAATGGCTATGGCCGTGTTTTTTGATATTGTTATGGGATATATAGAAAAAAGATTAAAAACCAGATAATTGGATTTAGAGAAAGGAGTTAGAATATGGGTAAATTTAAAAGAGCCGTATCAATAGCATTAGCTGTAATTTTAGTATTTGGAGGTTTGTCTGCCTGCAGTAAAAAAGATGATGATAAAAAAATCGTATTGCTGGAAGGTCAGTTTTCTGAGGTTGATATCATAATACAAATGGCAGGTATCCTGATTGAAGAAAATACAGATTTGTCTGTTTCTTTCCATGATTCAATGAATACGGTAGCATCGGTAAAAGCTAATAAATCAAAAGAGATTGACCTTGTAGTCAGTTATGACGGTTCGCTTTTGACTACTATATTAGGACATGATCCCAGTGATGTTCCGGAGGGTGAAGATATTTTTGAATATACAAAAAAAATTGGTGCTGAAGAACAAGGACTTACATTAACTAAGAAATTTGGTTTTGAAAATACGTATGCTTTAGCTGTTGACTGGGATTTTGCCGAAAAGAATAATATTAAAACGGTCAGTGATTTAAAACCATATACAAAAGATTTAATTTTCGGTGCTGAACATGAATTCTTTGATGAAGAAGGCTCCATGCGTTTTAAACCGTTTAATGAATACTATGGTATTGAATGGAAAGATAGTAAATCCATTGATTTAGGCTTAAAATATTCTGCAATGGATAGTGATAATATTGATGTTACAATGATTTATTCAACGGATGGATTAAACAAAAAATCAAACTTATTTGTTTTAGAAGATGACTTAAATTTCTTCCCCCAATACTATGGGTCATTCTTGATAAGAGATACCTTATTTGATGAATATGCAAAAACCGCTCCAAACTTAGAAGAAGTTTTATCCCGTTTGGAGGGTCTGATTGATAATGAAACCATGACTGAAATGAATTATGAAGTTGATGCAGAAGGAAAAAAGCCATATGATGTTGCCAAAGAGTTTTTAGTCGAAAATGGTCTTTCTAAATAGGGATTTAAACAGCAGTGAGAATTTCTCACTTACGCGTTTGTCCAGGTAACTTGCACAGCGAACGCACGAAGATTTTGCAAAAGTTCCCGGCAGTTTCCCGGT
>JAATEU010000243.1 GCA_015655565.1 Clostridiales bacterium | reverse complement strand
TTATTGGGTATTGCACATAAAAATGCAATCTGGGATAAACTCAGCTTATCCACCGTCTTATTAAAATAACCTTTGCTGGCTGCCTGAATTCCATAATAGCCGTTGGCAAAATAAATATTATTTAAATAGAATTCCATGATTAAATTTTTACTGTACTTCTTTTCCAGTTCAACCGATATGAAGATTTCCTTTAATTTTCTCTCAATGCTGACCTCATTGGATAAAAATATATTTCTTGCCAGCTGCTGGGTAATGGTGCTTGCACCCTGGGTTACACCGCCTTTGTGCTTTATCAGGGCAAGGAAAGCCCTTACATTTGCCTTCAGGTCCACTCCTCCATGCTCCATGAATTTTTTATCTTCAATGGAAATCATAGCCTCTTTGGCATAATCCGGTATATCTTCATATTCAAGATAATATACATCCTTTTCCCCTTTTAAAACGGAAATCAGTTTTTCATCGGTATCATACACCAGACTGGTTTCCGTCTGCCTGAAGGTTTCCAGGTCCGACTGTTCCACTAATTGCTCCGCTTCCTTTTGATATCTGGAAAAATCATCTCCGTATTTGATATAAAAAATAAGGATCCCTGCTAACATGGTAAGGGAAAATACCAAACTTGAAATAAGGATAATCCAGCGTATCCTTTTCCTCAACCGGGAATGGTGCCTGGACTTTCCTTTTTTGTTTGTCTGGCTCTTATTTCCTGTTGCCCGGGTATTCTTTTTTTTCTGCTGACTTCCGGTCTTAGGCACCGTCCTGCTGTTTGTCCGATTGACCTGCGTCTTATTTTGAATCCTTTTATTCTCCATAATTTCCTCTGTTAAATCTTTCCTCAATTGAACCTGTAAATTCAATTTAACCTATAAATTATTTAGTCTTCCGATTTCTGTGCTGCCACCGATAAATCAATATAATGATATTTTATTTGGAATCCATCTAATATAACCTTTTCTCTGCCGTGGCAGGTAAATAAAAGCACCTGTCCCTGCCTTTTCTTAGTAAGAAATTCTAATACTGCCCTGGTTCTGTTATCATCATACAAAGCAAAGCAGTCATCTAAAAGAATGGGCATTGCTCCCGGACCGTATATCAAATCGGATATGGCAATCCGCAGGGCAAAATATAATTGTTCTATGGTGCCGGCACTTAATTTATCCAATAATACAAAATTATCTTTTTGGCCGACCTTAACATTTAACTTTTCATCTATTTTAATATCCATATATTTACCGCCCGTTACCTGACCGGCTAAGTCAGATGCGAAAGTATTTAATTTTCTTCCGAAACTGTCATGGATATCAACGGATAGGTTATTGATTGTTTCAATGGATAATTTAACTGCTTCTAATTCCAGATCATTTTCACTTTTCTTCTGCTTCAGTTCTTCATATAATTCCTGGTTCTGCAACAGCTTTTCTTCATTGCCTTCCAGGGAAAGCAGTTCCCATCTCAGCTTTTCCTTCCTTATTCTGCAGTTTTCATACTCCCCGGCAGATAATTCCTGATTTCTGGCAAGGTATTGTTTCTGCTGTATAACAGCTTCCTCCAGTTTTTCCATCACACCGTCCTCTAATGAAACAATTTCTGAAACCTCCGTATTAAATTTCCACAGGGACCGGCTGCCATATTCCAGAATCTCTTGTTCTAAGGCCGATATCCTTTTATTAAGCAGTTCCATCTGTTCTATGTAATCTTTTTTTTGCTTCTGCAGATGATCATGTTCCATCTCCCTTCTAAGGGCTTCTTCATATTTCTTCTTTAAAGTCCGCTCATCCTCTGCCTGAAACTGCATCAGAATATCCTTTACTTTCTCCTTTAGCAGGGAAATTTCTTTCTCGCTCTTACTGTCGTTTTGATTATAATTTATTTTCTTTCTATGCACCCGACGGGTAAATGCCAGATAAACGGCAAGGCCAAAAAGTAAAGCCGCAGCACACAGTCCTGTGAAAAAATTGTTTTTTCCAAGATAAACAAAAAATCCCATAATGCTGATAATAATAAGAGGCATGCCATAGAGTAAGCTTCTTTTCTTATCCTTTTGAAGCTCCTTTTCCCTGTCCTTCATTAATATGGCTTTTTTTTCCTCCTGAGTACTTATCTCAAATTTTAAGGTGTCCAGGTTTTCAAGCTGTTTCCGGATCACTGCACCGGATTCCTTTTCCGATTCCTGTAAAAACTTCTGGGCGGCAGATTGTTTTTCCTGCAATAAATCCCTCTGGTTCTTTACTTCTTTATAACTTTTGTATTTTTCTTTCATAACCGGAAATTGTTCCAAATAGGTCTGATAGGCTTTCATGGTAGGAAAACCCTCCGGCAGTTCCAAACTGCCTGCCAGATCTTTTTTCTTTTTCAGTATCTTTTCCTGTTCTTCCGTTTCTTTTAACTGAAGGGTTAACCCATCTGTTTTTACTTCCAGCTTAAGCCCTTCTTCTATTTCGTTTTCCAGGGCAGAAAGCCTGCCGCCCAACTGCTGCGCTTCCAATTCTTTTCTTCTGTCCTGCAAAAAGTTCAGTGCTTTGGTTACATCAACCTCATTGCTTTTTGAAAGTGATAAATTCGTGATATAATTCCGTACTTCTTCAACTAATTCCTGTTCTGTTCTGGCTTTCAGCTGTTCAATGCTAATCGTATTACGATAACCGGCTTCCGTAAGCCCCCCATAAAATTTCATGAATCCATCCGGCTTAAGGTCCAGTCCCCTGCCCGTTTCCAAATCAATAACCGCACAGTTTTTATTATTTTTATCAAAGCTTCTTAGAATCCTGAACTGTTTTTCTTCCACCTCCAAATCCAGGCTTCCGCTGTAAGAACCGGGATTATCCCAGGGTTTGAATTTCACATAAGCATCTTCCCTGGAAGCCCTGCCTCTTAATTTTTCTATTCCAAACAGCATCCCTTTAATAAAGGAATGTATTGTTGATTTTCCAGCTTCATTTTCTCCATATATCAGATTGATTCCATCTTTTAATAAGATGGATTTATTATGAAATTTACCAAAGTCATTTAACCGTAATTCCTTTAACCGCAAATATTTCAGCTCCTTTTATAATTTTTAGCTCCCAGCAAGGCTTCAATTCCATAATATAATGCTTTTTTAGCCACCTTGTCCGGATTAGTGCCCTCTTGTATCCTCTTTATATATAAACCGATAATATTATCCTGATTATCCCGGTATAAGGCATCAAAATCATAATCCGGCACGGTATCATCGATGACTTCTATCACATTTCCCAGCTCCTCATAATCTTCCTTTTGGAATAGAATGTCCGTGTCCCGGATTCCGGTTAATTGGAGTACATATATATTCTCACTTCCATATTCCTCTATCTTATCCTTAGCTAAATCAAGTACCGCACCATTGGTCATGCCCTGATGCACCGGCAGCTCCAGCTTATAATACCGCCGGATGGAGCCTGGGATAAATTCAATGGAAACGGATGAGATATCCCCGGTTTTTTCAATCTTCCCAAGGATATACCCCCTGTCCCCGGTCTCATTCTTATCCAAAGGTTCCAGGGAGCCTGCATAAGCCATCCGGCTGCTTAGAATTTGGGGCTTATGGATATGTCCCAAAGCGGTATAATCAAAACCATTATTTTGAAAAGCTTTTTTATCAATGGGTATATCTTTCTCATTACCGCCGTGGGCCAGGAGAATATTAATTCTTTCTTCACAGCCCGGACGGACGGAATCATAAAGAGGTTCCGTAATAAATCTTGTATGATAGCTAAGACCATACACTTCCGTATTGATATTCTCCAGGTAAATACTGTCCATAGAAGCCTCCGCCAGCATATGGACCCCTTCACTCCAGGCAAATCCCGTATAATTTGATCTCCCGCTGATATAGTCATGGTTGCCGGCTATTAAAACCACCTGTGTGCGGTTCAATTTTTCAAAGTAATAATTTACCTCTTTTAACTCACGGATCAGAGGCTGCTTATGGAATAAGTCTCCCGCTATTAATAACAAATCCGCCTCTTGCTCATTGCAGATATCTATAATTTTATGAAAACTGTCAAGAATCTCCTTCTCCCGCTTCCTTCCCCAGGGAAAGCCTGCATCCGGTTTTGCTCCAATATGCAGGTCTGCTATATGAATAAATTTCATTCCGTTACCTCCCGCTGTCCGACTTTCCTTTTCGACTTTCCATTTAAACATGTGGCTGTTCAAAATAGCAAAACAATAATGAATAGGAACCATACTGTTTTATGTAACTGATTTTTATTATGTTTACTATATCACAATTAAGCTGATTATTCTATTAAGCTTCTATTAAAAAACTGCCCCAAACCTTAAGATTTATTATCTACAAGCTTTGGGACAGGAATTCGGTAATGCTATTAGGGACAGCCACACTTCCCAGGCAGGTTAAAATCTT
>JAATEU010000542.1 GCA_015655565.1 Clostridiales bacterium | reverse complement strand
ATCGCCTAAAAAAGTTTCAGTAACTAAGGAGATAAGATGCCGACCTCCGGACGACAAGTATTTCGAGAATAATTCATCTTCATAATCAAATTGCCAGCTCATCGATCCAGGTACTCCATTCTTTGCCCATGAAAGTCTCTTCATACGGTACATCCGGTATAGAACGGGCATCATTTCCGGAGTATTATCAAAATCAGTAAAAGCTCTTATCTGATATAAATAAGGATTGGTGTTGACTATTTTTTCTAAAGCTTTTATTTCCGTCTGATAAAAATTTAATAATTCTTCCGTTTTAAAATCTTCTTTTTTACAAAACCGCAAAACATAATTCCAAAAATTTTGGCTGTTTATCATAACCTGGGTAGACATTTGGCACATTTCAACATTTTTTTGAATCTGGCTGTAATTCTGTGTAAAATTCAGTTCTACATTTTTCATTTTTTCCTTAATCCTGGAATCCTTTATATTTTCAAAAAAAAGGACTGAAAGGATTACCATAGGAAAAACAATGATTGCCATAATGAGAAAAGTAAATTTACGGCTTAATTTTAAGGACGAAAAATGCCTCTTTATTGTATTCATTATGCCTCCGTAATGTTATAGCCCACATTTATCAAAATTTTTTTAAACACCGCCTACACCGCTATTCCATTCCTAATTTACTCTTAGCTGACTTCATCCTTTCAGTTCTGGTTGCTAATACGGTATTAATACCCCAGTCCTTACGTTTCTGCATAAATTCATTCCAAACGGAATCAAATTCTTCTTCCGTATCTGATAAAAGAAGCTTCGGTAAAACAACACCCCATTCATTATCAACCTTGGATTGGATATCCGCCTCGTCCGAATCCGCTGCTAATGTAACATCATACTGGGAGGTTGATATAACATAGGGATAAGTCCAACGTTCCATCTGTCCAAGAGGTTCCGGGGTTTCTACTGCCCATTTAAGTGCCATTGCATTATCCTGGAACATCCAATAGGCAGAATCCGCACCATATTGTTTATCATACTTTGCCCTGTCAGTTGTTAACAATTCCCTGATCTCCGGCTTCATGGCAGGAGCACCGTCAACATAATCCCAGGTTACCCCTTCCACACCTAACCAGGTCATAAGCTGTCCATGCTCACTCATAAGATAAGAGCATAACTGGATTGCACGGTCAGGACGTTCACAATTTTTAGAAATCAACGTAATTGTCCAGCCATTAATACCGGTACCGGGCAATGTATAATCATCTCCGCTGCTGTTTTTCGGTCCGTCGACCGCAATATAAATGCTGTTTGGATCATTTGCATAAAGAATTTTTTCCTGATCAGACAGGTCCGTTCTCTGATACAACATACAAAAATAACGTCCCTGTGCAATCTTTTCCTCCATTTGTGCTCTTTTATCAATAAAGATATCATCGGCCAGATAGCCTTCGGCACCTAATTCCCTGAATGCCTTTAACCATCTTACTAATTCCGGATCGGTAAATCTGTCATAATACTGTCCGTCTTTTTCATAAGGAACGGCTAAAAAATTACATAAGTACTGGTCAAAAGAAACATTACCGGCTGCTGTGAATTCATGGGCACCAACCGGAATTAACGGCTGCCCGTTTACTTCCGGAAATTGCTCCTCCGCAGCTTTTACGGCAGCAATAAATCCTTCCGGAGTAGTCATATCCGGACTTCCGATTGCTTCATAAATATCTTTACGTACTAAAAATGTCTGATTGGAAGAAATATTATCGTATTTTTCATAATCAGCAGGTGAAAAAGAAGAGTTCGGATAGCCATAGATATAACCGTCATCCTGGGTAAACCAGCCTGCACGGCCCGGATCGGCGACTTCAAACCAGTATGGATCATATTGCCCGGCCAATTCATCTAAAGCATATACCATACCGTCTTCAATAATCTGGCCTACCTGGGGTTCGTACCATCCCAGGGTAATAAGGTCGGGAAGCGACTCCGAAGCAATCAATGAGTTTAATTTTTCAGATTCGGTACCGGCAGGAATTACGAACTCAATATTACAGCCTGTTTCTTCCGTAATTGTTTTGGATATTAAATTTTCACCCCAGGGTGTAGTAAACCAGGAGAAATTTACGTACCAGGTAAGATCAACTTTATCCTCCGCATTCTGCTGCCAGCCCGGAAGTGTTTCCCCTTCCGCCGCAGCGGTGGTTTTTGCTGCAGCGCCTGTTTCGTCCTGTGCAGCTGCTGTTTCATTTGACACAGCGTTACTGTCAGCCGCTTTTTCTTCCTTTCCGCAGCCGCCAGAAATTATGGACATAACAAAAATTAAAGCAAAAGTAATTACTTTTTTGTAACTTTTTTTCATTTTTTTGTTTCCTCCTTTATTTCATTTCTTAAAAATATTTCACTTATTCCTTAACTGCACCAACCATCATACCTTTTACAAAATACTTCTGAAGGAATGGATAAACACAGCATATAGGCAGCGTAGTAATAACCATTGCAGCCAGCTTAATGGAAGCGGAGGTGGTATCGGACGCCGTTATATTCCCAGCGGATATGGACCCGGCTACCTGGCTGGACTGTACCTGCGCAACCATGCGGTACAGATAGGTCTGGATCGGTTCTAAATCCACCCGGTTCGTCATATACATTAAACCTCCAAAATAATCGTT
>JAATEU010000375.1 GCA_015655565.1 Clostridiales bacterium | reverse complement strand
TAAATAATCTTTTGCAGCTCCTGCATATTCTATATTAATACGTTTTGAAGCAATAATTTCATTTAACTTATATTCCGGGAATTTTTCAAGATATAGCTGGTTTCCACATAAATCCATACCGTAATTCACTTGATCAATTCCCATGGCGGAACAGAGTTTACCGGGTCCGCTGCATAAGTTTAAGATTTTATAAGTACTCCGTCTTTGTTTCATTAAATCAATTCCCTCGATAGGTTCCAGGGCACGCAGTAATACTACCTCCGGTATATTTAATTCGTTCGTTACTATATTCATACAGTAATACATGCCAAAAATCAGATAGATATAAGCATGACCTCCTATCCCATATTGGACGTTGGTCCTGCCTGACCTGGTACTTTTATAAGAATGGGCCGCCGCATCCTTAAGACCCATATAAGCTTCTGTTTCAACTATTATACCTTTTGTTACCCCCTCCTCTGTTTCATGGACAAGCGTTAGTCCAAGAAGGTCTTTGGCAACAGTTATTGCATCCCTTTGATAAAACTCCCTTGTTATTTTCATTGTTGACTCCCTGTTTTATGTATTGGTAAGAAACTTCCTCTTCCATTATATATAAACAAAGCCGCAGTGTCAAAAGCTTCCCTTCACAACAATCAGGATGAAGCAGCATCTCTTAACTCTACAGCTGTTCTTATTATAAACAAATTAGTCCGTTTGTATTAATAATTTTTCCAATTCTTTCATTTCATGAACCGGTGCCCTGCAGGCATGATTCTCACATAGATAGTAGGATTGCCCGCCGCTGTTTATCTTATAATCTTTTGTAAATTCAGCAAATTTCGACAGTTGTTCCTGATTACCCTTTGTTTTTACCAAAACCGCAACATCAGGAAGAAAATGATCGGAAAATAACTTTCGCACTTCTTTCATTTCCGATTCCTCCGGCAGGATGCATACCAGTTCTTTGGTTGGATAAATAAGCTGCATCATTGCCATCAGGGAAAAGCAACAGGCGCTGGGATAATCCCCAATGCAATTGGCGATATACTTCATTTGCTTATCTGCTGTTTTTGCCAAATCCAAACTGCCCGTATAGCTCGCCAGCCTTAATAAAACATAAGCTGCCACTGAATTACCCGATGGTATGGCACCGTCATATAATTCTTTGGGACGATGAATGAGTTTCTCCGCATCCTCTGCATACAGGTAAAACCCGCCGTGCAACGGATCAAAGAATTTCCGTACCAGAACATTGGTATACCGGATTGCACGCTCTAAATAATGAATATCCAATGTAGCTTCATAAAGCCCTATTAACGCCCAGCTATAAAAGGAATAATCGTCAATATGCCCATGGCCGATTGCTTTGCCGTCACGGTAATAAACAAGCAAATAATCTTCCCTGCTTAAATGCTCCTGTAAAAATTGGTCGGCCTTTCTTGCTGCCTGTAAATACCGTTCCTCCCTAAGGATCTGGTATGCTTTTGCAAAAGCGGCAATCATGATACCGTTCCAGGATGTAAGGATTTTATCATCCTTATGAAGTCTGGTTCTATTGGTGCGGTATTCCAGTACCGTTTTCCTAAGTCTTAAAATTCTCTCATTTTCCAGACCTTCGGCAGAAGCACTTCCAAAAACCTGACCGGAGCTTACCGATTTTTCATTTAGGTTTCCGGCATGGATTCTATTTGGTATGCTCTTGCCTTCAAAATTACCTTTTGGGGTAATATCAAAATATTCATTAAAATATTTTCCTTCTTCTTTTCCTAATAAATCCATGATTTCGTCCGGGGTAAATACATAGTATTTTCCTTCAACCCCTTCGCTGTCCGCATCCTGGCCACAATAAAAACCGCCGTCTTCGTGGGTAAGTTCCCTTAAAACATACTCCATGGTCATTTCCGCAATCTGCCTGTAATGTTCTTTTTTCGTCACTTGATAGGCTTCAAGGTACGTAAGGATCAGCAGGCCATTATCGTATAACATTTTTTCAAAATGCGGTACCAACCACATGGAATCTGTGGAATATCTTGAAAATCCATAACCGATGTGATCAAAAATCCCTCCCCGGTACATACTGTCCAGAGTTTTTTCCACTGCTTTTAAGGCCTCTTTATTTTTTTCATGGTAAGCAGCTCTTAATAAAAACATCAGGTTATGGGGAGCAGGAAATTTAGGAGCCCCGCCAAAGCCGCCATAATCCTTATCAAAATGATTGATCAGGCTGCGGGCTGCTTTCTTAATTAAAGCTTTTGAGACATTATCTTTTAAATCCTCCTGATTCATTTCATGCTTTAAAGAATCGGCAATGCCTTCACCGGTCCGGATTAAATCTTCCCGTTCCGTTTCCCATTTTTCCTGTACGGTTTCCAAAAGATCCAATAATCCCGGCATCTGATACCTGGACCTTTTGGGATAATAAGTACCGGCAAAAAAGGGCTTCTGATCAGGCAGCATAAAGATGGTAAGGGGCCAGCCTCCACCGCCGGTAATATTCTGGCATACCGACATATAAACGCTGTCTATATCCGGACGTTCTTCTTTATCTACTTTAATTGCGACAAAATAATTGTTCAGATAATCTGCAACTTCCTCGTCCTCAAAGGATTCGCGGGCCATGACATGGCACCAATGGCAAACAGCTTACTGCACCCACTCAGGAGTACCCAATAGAAAGGAAAATCGGCTTATTCTCAGCCTTTGCTTTTGCAAACGCTTCATCACACCACGGAAACCAATTAACTGGATTATATGCGTGCTGTAGCAGATAAGGCGACTTTTCATGTATTAATCTATTGGGTATTTTATTCTTAACAGTAGTTGTCATTTAGCATCAACTCCTTTCATTTTTAGGATAGGTTTAGTATATCCAAGTAAAAAATAAAGAATACTGTTTGCACAACAGTATTCTTTATTTTTTATTTGAATAATATATTTAGTTCGATGCCACCTGCTTCAGTCCTTTTATATTCAACACATTCAAGTATCGTTTTATATAGCTCATTCTGCATTTCATTGGTTAAATC
>JAATEU010000482.1 GCA_015655565.1 Clostridiales bacterium | reverse complement strand
GCAATATAAAACAGCACTTGGTTCAGCCAGTAAGAGCGGTAAAATGATTCTTGACAAGCTTAAGCTTAGTGGCTATTTCGATGAAATAGTAGACGGTAATTTAGTGCAGAATCCAAAACCGGACCCGGCGGTATTTAAAAAAGCTGCCGATCTGCTTAATATTCCTTACAACCAATGTATTGTAGTTGAGGATTCAGCTGCCGGGATTGAAGCTGCAAAAGTGCAAGGAATGTATAGCATCGGCATCGGCAATAAAGAGGTACTGAAAGAGGCGGATATTATTATCGGGAGTACGGAATTACTGCCTGAGTTAAAGCTTGAAAATATCTTCAGGCAGGGGTGAGATGGCTGTGCCAATTTTAATGCCGTTGTTTAATCAGAATGTGAAATGAATCTTTATTTCACACTGTTTACAATATCAATAAAATATTGATGAATGGCTGAATTTTCAGTGAGTTCCGGATGGAAAGCAACACCTACCTGGTTTTGATACCTGACGGCAACAATCCGGTTGTCAATAACGGATAGTATCCGGGTATTGTCATGTACTTCCTCAATATAAGGTGCACGGATAAATTTCATAGGAACCATGCCAAGACCTTCTACGAAGCCTTCTGTAGAAAAACTTCCTAATTGTCTGCCATAGGCATTTCTCTTTACAGTTACAGGAAGTGTCCCAAAATGAACCGTATCAGAACCTGCAATATGGGAAGCCAGGAGGATCAGCCCGGCACAGGTTCCCAATACAGGAAGGGCCGATTGAATCCTCTCTTTTAATGGGTAAAAAAGCCCTAATTCCCTTAAAAGCTTACCCATTACGGTGCTTTCCCCGCCTGGTATTATAAGTCCGTCAAAGTTTCTTTCCAAATCGGAGCTTTTCCGGATTTCA
Organism: Clostridiales bacterium; assembly: GCA_015655565.1. Classification (GTDB taxonomy): domain Bacteria; phylum Bacillota; class Clostridia; order Lachnospirales; family Lachnospiraceae; genus Anaerocolumna. Next base: position 3,367 of record JAATEU010000482.1, on the reverse strand, counting down.
AAAAAGTCCGCATCTAATTTTTTTAAGGTGTTTTCCTGTTCTATAAATGCCCCCTGCAATGCTAAAACACCGATTAACATTTATTTTCCCCTTTCTGCCATAAGAAGATTAATTTCATTTTCGTTGATTCCAACCATGGCATCTCCTAAGTCCTGGGATAAATCGGCTATCATCTTTGAATCGGTATAATTGGTAACGGTTTTTACAATTGCGGCGGCTCTTTTTGCGGGATTACCTGATTTAAAGATTCCGGAACCCACAAAAACTCCTTCTGCTCCAAGCTGCATCATAAGGGCTGCATCTGCAGGAGTAGCAACACCGCCCGCTGCAAAGTTAACGACCGGAAGTTTTCCATTGTTGTGAACGAACAGAACTAAATCATAAGGCACCTGTAATTCTTTGGCAGCCTGATAAAGTTCATCTTCCCTTAAAGAGGTTAACCGGGAAATTTCACTGTTCATCCGTCTCATGTGACGGACTGCCTGAATAATATCACCGGTTCCCGGTTCTCCTTTCGTGCGTATCATGGAAGCACCTTCACTGATTCGTCTTAATGCTTCGCCTAAATCCTTTGCACCGCATACAAAAGGTACATTAAATCTGGTTTTATCTATATGGTAAACATCGTCGGCAGGAGATAGGACTTCACTTTCATCAATGTAATCAATTTCGACGGCTTCTAAAATTTGTGCTTCCGCAAAATGGCCTATTCTGCATTTGGCCATAACCGGTATGGTAACGGCATCCTGGATACCTCTTATCATTTTGGGATCACTCATTCTTGAAACACCGCCTGACGCCCTTATATCCGCAGGTATCCTCTCCAAAGCCATAACGGCACAGGCACCGGCGGCTTCTGCAATTTCGGCCTGTTCCGGTGTGGTAACATCCATAATGACACCGCCTTTTAACATTTGAGCCAATTCTTTATTTAATTCATATCTGTTTTCCTTCACTTTTAACCTCCCTATATTTTTTATGTATTTAACTGATATCCGGATACTATAACTGCGGAGACAGTTATTCATTATAAAAATCATTATACGTCTTTCTGACCCTGTTAAAATAGCCAAATAAGAATAATTAAACAATGCCAGATTACAAGAATATAGACTGAAAAACTGCTGTTATATATCTTTTATCACCTTTTTCTACCTTTTTGTTCTAAAATATGATAATATATGTATATCTGTGAAAATAATAATTAAATTAAAGATAATAATTATAATACCGGCAGGAAAAATTGATTAAAGCACTCCTTAATAATAATACTTGAAATAATTATGGGATTGTGGTTAAAATATAGGTATTGTATCAATTTTATTATACAAATTAATTTAATGCAGATTTTTTAAAGATAGATTAAAGATAGATTTAGTGAGAGGAGTCTCTCTATGAGTAATGTCATTATTGTAGGAGGCGGTGCATCGGGGCTGGTGGCTGCTATATTTGCAGCCAGGCAGAAGAATAAGGTCACTGTACTGGAGCATAAAGATAAGATTGGTAAAAAGATTTTAACTACCGGCAACGGTAAATGCAATTATACGAATTTAAACCAGCGGCCGGAATGTTATAGAAGTAATGACACTTCCTTTGCCATGAAGGTACTTTCTAGGTTTGATGTAAACCAGACCATTGATTTTTTTAAGGAGCTTGGTGTCTATCCGAAAGAAAAGAAGGGTTATGTATATCCTAATTCTGAACAGGCTTCTTCCGTTGTAGAAGTATTGAGGCTGGAACTTTTGCAATTAAAGGTCAGGATTTGCTGTGAAGTTCATGCAGAACGGATTGTCAAAGTCAGGAACCAATTCCTTATTACTACAAATAAAGGTGAATATACGGCCGACCAGGTTATATTGGCAACCGGCGGTTGTGCTTCTTTAAAGCTCGGTTCCGACGGAAGCGGTTATGAACTGGCAAAAAATCTGGGACATAGGATAATTAAGCCATTGCCCGCATTGGTTCAGTTAAAATCGGATTCCAAATATTTCAAAACCCTGGCAGGAGTTCGTACGGAAGCCCGGATTCAGTTATATATTAATAATAAATACGCGGCGAAAGAGCAGGGGGAGCTTTTATTAGCGTCATACGGTGTATCGGGGATTCCTGTTTTGCAGCTTAGCAGATATGCTTCCAGGGCTTTAAGCGAGAATAAAAAAGTTTACTTTTTAATAGATTATTTACCCGCTATTAAGGAAGCGGATGCGTTACAATTATTATGGGAAAGAATAAAAAGAAATCCGGCCAGGACCATGGAAGAAGCCCTGATTGGGTTATTGAATAATAAGCTGGCGTATATAAGCCTTAAGGAAGCAGGAATTGAACCAACGGTTTTATGCAATACAATCCATAAAAATAAACTGCAGGCTTTGGTAAATCAGCTTAAAGAATGGAGGGTTGCCATAACGGAGCCCAACTCCTTTGACCAGGCACAGGTAAGTTCAGGAGGTGTTGACACCTTAGAAATTAATCCGGATACCTTAGAATCAAAAATGGTTAAGGGAATTTATTTTACCGGTGAATTAATTGATGTGGATGGTGCCTGCGGCGGTTACAACCTGCAATGGGCCTGGTCAACCGGGGCAGTGGCAGGCATGAACTGTGGGGATGGTGAAAGATAAAATATTAAAAGAAAATATTATTCGTGAAAGAAATGCCGCATAGGGATTCTTTCATCTGCAGACAGAAGTTATATGCAGCGGGGGTAAAAATGATACAAATAACACAACTTAAATTAAATATTGACCATACTCAGGAAGATTTAAAAAAACTAATAGCAAAACAGTTAAAGGTTTCCGAACAGGAAATCTTAAATTTTTCTATTTTAAAAAAATCCGTTGATGCCAGAAAAAAGAAAGAAATTTTTTACGTCTATAGTGTGGAAGTTACACTTTCAGAGGAAAAAAGGGTAATGAAGAGAATTCACGGCCCCAATATTTCTTTTGGTGAACGGCCCGGGTATCAATTTAAACCCAGTGGTGAGGAAAAACAAAAATATCGACCGGTTATTGTGGGTTCCGGCCCGGCAGGTTTATTCTGCGGCCTTATGCTGGCCCGCAATGGTTATCAGCCTGTAATAATAGAACGTGGTGACGAAGTGATGAACCGGGTAAAGACCGTTGAGCATTTTTGGGAAAGCAATGAACTGGATGCCGATTCCAATGTACAATTTGGAGAGGGAGGGGCCGGTACTTTTTCCGACGGTAAGCTGAACACGCTGGTTAAGGATGAGTTTGGAAGAAACCGTAAGGTACTGGAAGTATTTGCAAAGTACGGAGCACCGGAGTAAATAGTATACCTGAATAAACCCCATCTTGGAACGGACCGGTTGCGGAGGGTGGTTACGGGGATGAGGAGGGAAATCATT
>JAATEU010000057.1 GCA_015655565.1 Clostridiales bacterium | reverse complement strand
TGCAATGGATACTGTACCAAATAAAAACTTTCCAAATTTTTTCATGCTCTTCATACTTCCTTTCGTTAAACAGTATATGCAATTACCGTTATTTATTATACAGTTTAGAAAAAATTCCTTTAAAATTTTAATTATCACCTTTATTATAAGTGAAAGCAGTGGAAAAATAAAGTAAAACTTATATAAATTTTCACCAAAAAAATAATGAAAAACTAGCCATCCTTCCATTTTATAAATATTAATTCAAAATATGAAAAATCATTGATTCAATATTTTATAGATGGTATAATTTAAACACTAGAGTTAAATGGTCATAAAAATAATATGCTATGGGAGTTGTTATGAAATATGATAATATGCAAACCGGAATATTCCGCTCACGGCCAAACCGTTTCATAGCCTTAGTTGATATAGACGGTTCTGTGGAAACCTGCCATGTAAAAAATACAGGACGCTGCAGGGAACTGCTCGTACCAGGTGCGCTGGTATTTGTTCAGAAATCCAATAACCCTTTAAGAAAGACAAAATATTCCGTTATTGGGGTTAAAAAGGATAAATGGCTTATCAATATGGATTCGCAGGCTCCTAATAAGGCTGTATACGAATGGCTGTTAAAAGGCGGCTTATTTCATGACATTGCATATCTTAAGGCTGAAAAATCATATGGCAGTTCCAGATTTGATTTTTACATTGAAACCGCAGAGAAAAAGATATACATGGAAGTGAAGGGGGTAACCCTGGAGGAAGACGGAATCGTGCTTTTTCCGGATGCACCCACCCAAAGAGGCGTTAAGCATATCAGGGAACTGTGCCAATGTGTAAAATCCGGTTATGAAGCTTATCTTATTTTTGTGATTCAGATGAAAGACGTAATATGCTTTAAACCAAATGATTTTACCCATCCGGAGTTTGGGGAAGCATTGCGGGAAGCAGCAAAACAGGGAGTGCATATCCTGGCTATGGATTGTGAGGTTGATATGGACAGACTGGAAATCCGGAATGAGGTACCGGTCCAACTGTTGAATATTAAGGGAAACACAAATACCAGACTCAAAGGGTAAGACGGTAACAATAGGTGATAAGAAACGCGAAAGAAAACGTAGCTATTAATTAATTGGGAAGAATTGATGTTATCCATTTTTGTGCGTATCAAAAGAAAGGGTTGCAAAATTATTTAGTCCACAAGTATAATCAAGCGGCATTATAGGGAAAAAGGAGAGTTATCATTGAATATAGGTTTATTTACGGAGACTTATTACCCGGAGATTAACGGAGTTGCGAATTCCGTATTTATGCTTAAAACGGAATTAGAGGAAATCGGCCATACAGTATATGTATTTACGACAACCACACCAGGAGCACCCGAATATGAATATAATGTTTTCAGGGTGCCCAGCCTGCCTTGTGTATTTATAACGGAAAGAAGAGTTGGCTTATTCTATCAGCCGAAATTAGCTTCATTTATTAAAAAACTGAATCTGGATTTAATACATACACATACGGAATTTTCTTTGGGTGTATTTGGACGCATTATGGCAAAAGAATTAAAATTGCCTATGGTACATACCTATCATACGATTTATGAAGATTATACCCATTATGTTACACATTTTAAATCCCTGGATAAAAGAGCGAAGGCATTTGTAAGGATATTTACAAAAATATGCTGTAATACGGTAGAGCAGGTGATTGTACCTACAGAAAAAGTAAGGGAATTATTATTAAAATATAGCGTATTTAAGGATATATCCGTAATTCCTACGGGAGTAAACCTTAAAAAGTTTAACCCGGAGCTCTATTCCGGGGAGGATATCCTGAAATTAAAGAAACAATTTGGAATAGAACCGCAGGATAAAGTTCTTCTTTATTTGGGGAGAATATCAAGAGAGAAGAATATAGCAGAAATAATCGAAGCTATGCCGGAATACATGGGAACCAGAAATCAGGTGAAGCTCCTTATTGTCGGAGGCGGACCTGAAATGGAACGGTTAAAACAATATGTGGCAGATATAAATATGCAGAAAAGGATTATCTTTACCGGACCCCAGCCTTGGGATAATATCGGACTGTTTTATCAATTGGGTGATGTATTCGTAAGTGCATCCCAGAGCGAAACCCAGGGTTTAACTTATATTGAAGCGATGGCGGCCGGATTGCCGGTTGTGGCAAAAAAAGATAAATGCCTGGAGAATATCCTGATACCCGGATGGAATGGATACGATTTCCAGGACCGGGACGGACTTATCAAAGGATTAGATACCGTCTTTTTTAATCCAAATGGAATTCCTTACGGAGAAAATTCAAAAAATAAAATGAAAAAGTATTCTTCGGAGGAATTTGCACGTAATGTAGAAAGGGTATATGAAGAGGTTATACAAAGGGATGCCATTTCAGAGCAGAGGGCGGCCTATGAATCAAAAAAAATCAATCATCTGTTTCATAACTGATTATATATAAGAAATATGCGGGGAAAAGGCTGTATAAGGCAGAAGAAACTGTACTTTGATGAAACAAAGGGTGCTGAAAAAGTCCCTTTTACAGAATTGGTAGGAATAAAGGGTATATATATTCAGCTTCTTAAAAAGGGACTATTCAGTGAACTCGTTTATACAATGGAATTTATATAAAAATACAGGATAATGGAGAATTACATGAATTTATTAGCAATAATCTTTTTCATATTCGGTTTATTTAGCCTGGCCTACGCTGCAGCAATCGTATCCTATTCAGGAATTGGAACTGCTTTTCTGTGGTTCTGGGTTGCTGTTGGTTTAGCATGTATGGTAATATCCTCAATATTAAGATTTATATACAGCTATAGGATAGAAATTGGAAAGCCGGTTAAATTTATTTTTTCTTTCGTTCTTATTATCGGAATAACCGCTTTTGTACTGATTGAGGGATTTATAATATATAAGGGTAATCAGCAGCCGGAACCCGGAGCAGATTATGTTATCGTTCTGGGTGCCCAGGTAAGGGGTACTGCACTGTCCAGGGCTTTAAAAAACCGCTTGGATACTGCATATGAATATCTTAAGGACAACGAATCAACCATGATAATTGTATCGGGAGGCCAGGGAAGCGGTGAGGAAATATCGGAAGCGGAAGCGATGGAACAGTATTTCATCAGTAAAGGAATAAAGCCGGAGCGTATTATTAAGGAGGATCAGTCCACCAGTACTTATGAAAATCTTCTTTTTAGTAAAGAACTGATGAAGGAAGGTAATTATACTACCGTTATTGTTACAAACCGTTTCCATATTTTCCGCGCTGCCGGTATAGCTGAAAAACTTGGGATAAAAGATGTTAAAGGTTTAGGAGCGCCAAATGATGATATATTGACATTAAGCTATTATGTACGGGAATTTTTAGCCGTAGTGAAGGATAAATTACTGGGAAATATTTAGAAGAAAGCAGGAGATAATATAGTTGAACTAAAGAAGCATGAGAATAGCAGTATTTCAGCCTTTGTGCCGGCAGTTACAGAGGAGGATATTAAAAAAGTCGCAGCAACAGAACAGTGCGTTTGTCCTGTTTGCACCAGATAAGAGAAAATCCCTCTTGACAAACGGTTTCACAATGCTATAATGAAAATTATCCAATCAATAATGAAAACATAGTGATGAGACAAGTAAGATGTTGGAGATTACAGAAAGGGATATGATATGCTGAGAATATCTCATTGGAAGGCATCTGAAGACTACCTCTGAGTGGCCCCAATCCGGTCCGTTGATTACGTTATAATCCAATGAAGATGGGAATTAATATAAAATTCCAATAAGGGTGGAACCGCGAGAATATCAGCTCGTCCCTTTCGAATTGCGGAATCAGGCAAGTCGGAAGGGACGGGCTTATTTTACTTTATAGGAAATTGCGTCCTATAAAGTAAAAAACGCCACACTGAGAAGGCACTTGACGCGCTATAGGAAGTTTGTCACT
>JAATEU010000387.1 GCA_015655565.1 Clostridiales bacterium | reverse complement strand
GTATCAGGTCGGTAGCAGTATGTTTTATTAATTCTTATGCCAATGCAGAACAGGAGCAGATTGCAGGTAAAATCCTGGCAAAGGAACTGCCGGAGGCAGAAATCACCATATCTTCCGATTTATTAAAAGTATGGAGGGAATATGAACGAACCAGTACAACGGTTTTAAATGCTTATGTTAAGCCGGCAGCCAGACTTTATCTGGATACACTGAAAAATACCTTAAAAGAAATGGGACAAAAGGAAGAACCCCATGCAATGCAGAGCAATGGCGGGACAGCCACTTTTGAACGTGTCAAGGAAGTACCCATCAGTCTTATTGAATCAGGTCCGGTTGGGGGTGTTATCGGAGGTGCGGCATTGGGCAAAGTAATAAATGAACCCAATATCATTACCTTTGATGTGGGTGGCACTACGGCAAAGACATCGTTAATTTCCAAAGGTGAAGTAAAGATTACAACGGAATATAAATTGGAATGGACTCCTCTTTTTGCAGGTTATCCGGTAAAGAGTCCGGTAGTCGATATTATTGAAATAGGAAACGGCGGAGGGTCTGTTGCCTGGATTGATGAAGTAGGAGTGCTGAAGGTAGAGCCAATGAGTGCGGGTGCTGATCCGGGACCGGCCTGTTATGGAAAAGGAGGTACGAAAGCAACGCTTACGGATGCAAATCTGGTTACAGGACGTATTGACCCGGGGAATTTTCTGGGAGGCACCTTTATAGTGGATTCGGATAAATCCAGGCAGGCAATTAAGCCCATTGCAGATTATTATAAGATTTCCGTTGAAGATGCCGCCATGGGTATTATCCAGACGGCAGCCGGCAACATGATGAACGCACTGAAACTGGTCTCCGTACGGAGAGGTTACGACCCTCAGGATTTTGCCATGCTGGCACAGGGCGGAAACGGTGCATTGTTAAGTCCATATCTGGCTTACGAATTAAAAGTAAAAAAATGTATTATTCCAAATCTGCCCGGAACATTTTCTGCCTGGGGTATGTTGATGACGGACCTGCGTCAGGATTTTATGCAGACCTGCATCATGCCTTTTGCGAATGTGGATTTAAAAATGGTGAATGACATTTATGGCAGGATGGAAGCAGAAGCGGTTTCCGTCTTCAAAAAACAGAATATAAAGCAGGATGACATTTTATTTATCCGAACAGCTGAAATCCGCTATGTGGGGCAGGAACATGCGGTGTCCGCACCGATGGCGTCCGGTGCCGTTACAAATGAAGTCATTGAAAAATGCAGAATACAGTTTGATGTGATTCACGAGCAGAAATATACTTTTTCACTACCCCGGGCCAATGTGGAATTTGTAGGATTTAACCTGACTGCTTACGGTGTGGTAGTGAAACCTGAAATCAAAAAAATCGGAAAAGGCGGTAATCCGGAAGAGGCTGTAAAGGGAGAAAGAAATGTTATATATGAAAAATACGGCAGAATACTTTGCAAGGTATATGAACGTGCGAAACTGGGGCAAGGCGACAAAATTTCAGGTCCTGCTATTGTAGAAGAAAGTAAATCCGTTACCGTTCTTTGCCCGGACCAGACATTGGAAGTAGATGCATACGGAAATTTAATTATTTATTCAAAGTATTAGTAAACAAGAAAATGTCTGCCTTGGCAGACACTAGTGTACCGAGCAATTACTGAAGACATCAGCTTGTCGGTACACTGGCGCTGATGCGCTGTCACTTTTCAGTGACAAACTTCTTCTTACGCGTCATGCACATAAAAAGAATTTACGGAGTTTAGACAGGAGGGAAATCATGGGAAAAACAGATCCTTTTACAAGAGAAAACATTGCACAGGGTTTACTGGCGGCGGCGGATGAAATGTTTTACAGTTGGGGAAGAACCAGTCAGAGTTCTATTATTTATGAAGTATTGGATTATGCCTGCGGCCTGACCGATGCGGACGGAAATTTAATCGGCCAGGCAAATGGGGCTACCATGTTTTTAGGAGCCATTACTTTCTCAGCAAAAGCCATTTTAAGAAAGTTTGGAAAAGATAAGATTAAACCGGGGGATGTATT
>JAATEU010000413.1 GCA_015655565.1 Clostridiales bacterium | reverse complement strand
TCCAGTTCATCAAAGGCTAGTTTAAATAATGCAGAAGCGATGTCCAGACTAGTCGCATCATTCGATTCTGATATTATTTTCTCAATCACCTTATTGTATTTTGAATATCCGCCGGATTCCAGTAAGTTCAATACCTGATTTACTGCCGCGTCCATTTTAACTTCTTCTACATCCGTTATGCTCGGTGGCTGCATTGGAAGTATTTCTGATTTTGTATATCTTTGAATATCCTTTAATTTGTATACTTCCTTACCCACAATTAAAGTAAAAGCCCTTCCGGTCCGGCCTGCGCGTCCGGTTCTTCCGATACGGTGAACATAATATTCATCATCCTGGGGCACATCATAGTTAAAAACGGCTTCCACATTATCTACATCAATTCCTCTTGCCGCAACATCCGTTGCCACTAATATTTCCGTTTTGCCATTCCTGAAACTGTTCATAACACGGTCACGCTGCTGTTGCTTCAAATCGCCGTGAAGTCCTTCCGCAAAATATCCTCTGCCCTGCAAAGCAGATACCAACTCATCCACTTGTCTCTTTGTATTGCAGAATACCAAAGATAATTTCGGGTCATACATATCTATTAACCTGCACAATACTTCTTCTTTATTTTTGGGCTTTACTTCATAATAGTATTGTTCAATTTTGGGAACGGTTAATTCCTTCTTGACAACCCTTATGATCTGGGCATCTTTCTGATAAGTCCTGGCAATATCCATAATCGGCTTAGGCATGGTAGCTGAAAACAATACCGTCTGCCTTTCATCCGGAACATCCTTTAAAATGGTTTCAATATCTTCGCGGAAGCCCATATTTAACATTTCATCCGCTTCATCCAACACCAGAAGCTTCACATTGTCAAATTTTACTGTCTTCCTTCTCATATGATCCATTACACGCCCCGGCGTGCCGATAACAATTTGCGTACCTGCCTTAAGGGAACGGATCTGCTTTGATATTTCCTGTCCTCCGTAAATCGGAAGCACTTTAATCCCGTGAAGGAAGGTGCCCAGTTTTCTGATCTCCTCAGCAATCTGTATTGCCAGTTCCCTGGTCGGACTTAATACGACTGCCTGTAAACGTCTATCCTTCGGGTCAATGGACTGTAATAATGGAATACCAAAAGCTGCCGTTTTTCCGGTGCCTGTTTGTGCCTGCCCTACGATATCCTTACCGGATAACATAATCGGAATTGCATTTGCCTGTATCGGCGTTGCTTCCTCAAAGCCCATCTCAACAATTGCCTTTAATATCGGTTCACTGATTCCTAATTCTTCAAATTTTATTACTTGCATATTTATTTCGTTTCCTTTCTTTTCCAGAAATCTTTTATTATTTTATCCTGCAGCGGTTTAATATAATCTATTGTTCCTGACAGAAAATCTCCCCTTCTATCATACAAATTCACATACCACTGCTAAGCATCTGCAAAAAGATATTCATCTCATTAAAGAGAGAAAACCCAGAACAAAAAGTTTGCCTTGGCAAACTCTTGCACCGCCGCTGACCGCTATATTCCTCTTCAGCGGCAGCGCATCCTCACGGAGTGTTTTTTATCTGACAGGACACAATTTCCTATCAGATAAAAAAAGCTCTTGGCCTTTTGGACAGAGAGCTTAAATTTATATAATGTATGAACTATACTATTCTTAAACTATTCCTTTACTCCAGATGCTTAACCCAGATAAATGTACCGTACGTATTATATCATGGTAAATTCATTTCGTCAATTCATTTCCATTAATTTTTAAAATTTCTTGAATATATTTAATTTTATATAATTTCCTGTTTATTCCAATTATTTAACCTATTTAACTATTCATTACTAAATCAATCACTCTTTGTTCCACCAGATAAGCCATTTCATTAACTTCCTGTTCCGTAGCAAGATCCGGCAAAAATCCGGCTGCCATGGTTGCGTGTCCCCCGCCGTCCCCAAAACCTTTCAGGGCTTCCTTTATTACTTTACCTGCATCTACCGCCCTGGATTCACTGCGCACCGAGAATTTTAACCCGCCAACCCGGTAGGAATAGACTAAAGTAAAATCAACTTCCGATACGGTTAATAAAAAATCTGAGATACTGCCTATAATGGCTTCAGAACAGTCATCCCCTATTTTTGCAATACCAATTCTTCCATGTAGCTTCAGATTAGAAATCGCTTCCTGATATGCAGTCAGGTCATTTCTTCTCAAACTGCTATTTTCAAAGCTTAATAAAATTTCTTTATCTGCTGTTTTATAAAGCCGGCAGAACATATCAACATCCAGGTCTGCCACCCTTCTGGATAAGTTAGCGGTGTCCATTTTTATTCCATAGGATAAAGCGGTTGCTATTTCCATTGGTATAGGGATATTATTTTCCACAAAATATTCGGCAATTATGGAAGAACAGGCTCCAATCCGGCTCCGTATATCATAGAACCGGTATCCTCTAACTTCCTGCATGGGGTGATGGTCAATGCAGGCAATTTCTTTACCTATAAAGTTTTCCATATTGACATTACCCTTCTGACCATCCACTAAGATAATTTCATCTTCCGCCTCCATTGCAAATTCGTTAATATTGCAAATATCAATGTGAAGAAGTTCAATCATTCTTAAGGTATTATACTTATCAATCTGCCCATTATAACAAATTGTGGATTTTATTCCACCGTCAGCAAGCAAAGCCTGAAGTCCATAAGCCGATGCCAATGCATCCTGATCCGGGTAATTGTGCATTTGTATATAAACATGACTTTTTGTTATTATATGAATAAGTTCATTTAATTTTGTCATTCCGCTATAACACCTCATTTAAACGATTGGGCAGGCATGCAATTCTTTCCTTGTTCATGATCTTGTTACACCAATCGAAATTTGCAAGCAAGCTTGCAATTTCTAATTCCGCCTTCATTATATCCTATATTATATAAAAATGCACGGGGAAATTATTTCACTCTTGCCGTAAGCTTACTATTTTCCACATCAATCAGTATGGCGTCCTGTTCACGTACCTGATTGCCTACAATTAATCTGGCACTTAAGGTTTCTACAAATTTTTGCAGATATCTCTTAAGGGGTCTTGCACCATATACGGGATCATAAGCCTGTTCTATTACAAATTCCCGGGCAGCATCGGATAATTCAATGGTAATTTCTTTATCGGATAGCCGGCGGTTTAAATCAGCGATAAGCAGATTAATAATATCTCCTATATTGTCCTTTGTTAATGGCTTGAACATAATTACTTCATCCAGCCTGTTTAAGAATTCCGGACGGAAATGATTTCTTAACTCATTCATTACCAGGGATTCACAGCTTACCGAAATATTGCCGTCCTGACCGATACCCTCCAGTAAATAGGAGGAACCGATGTTAGAAGTCATAATAAGGATTGTATTCTTAAAATCTACGGTTCTTCCTTGAGAATCCGTAATACGTCCGTCATCCAATACCTGCAGTAAAACATTGAACACATCGGGATGTGCCTTCTCAATCTCATCAAACAGTACAACGGAATATGGTTTTCTTCTGACTGCTTCGGTTAATTGTCCGCCTTCTTCATAACCTACATATCCCGGAGGTGCTCCGATTAATCTGGAAACCGAATATTTCTCCATATACTCACTCATATCAATCCGGACCATATTCTGCTCATTGTCAAACAGGGAAGCCGCCAATGCTTTGGCAAGCTCCGTTTTACCGACACCGGTAGGACCTAAGAATAAGAAGGAGCCGATGGGTTTGGCAGGATCCTTAATGCCTGCTTTGGATCTAAGAATTGCATCGGATACCTTACTTACACCTTCCTCCTGTCCGATTACCCGTTTATGAAGCTCCTCGTCCAGATGCAGGGTTTTATTTCTTTCGCTTTCCGTCAGCCTAGACACCGGAATACCCGTCCATCTGGATACGATTCTGGCAATTTCATCTTCACTTACATTTTCATGCACTAAGGTATGCTCTTCTTTTTTTACCTTATCTTCCTCCGCTTCCAATTGTCTGGTGAGGACAGGAAGCTTGCCGTATTTTAATTCCGCAGCTTTATTCAGGTCATAATTACGTTCTGCTATTTCAATCTCATTATTCAGGGCTTCCAGTTCTTCCCTTAGTTTTTGGACTTTCTCAACCGCTGCTTTTTCATTATCCCATCTTGCTTTCCGGTCTGCAAAATATTCCCTTTGCTCTGCCAGCTCCTTTTTAAGTATTTCCAAACGTTCCATACTTAACCGGCCGGTTTCTTTCTTCAGCGCCGCCTCTTCAATTTCCATTTGCATAATATGTCTCTGGATATCATCCAGTTCGGTAGGCATGGAATCCAGCTCCGTTTTAATCAGGGCACAGGCTTCATCCACCAAATCGATGGCTTTATCCGGCAGGAAACGGTCAGAGATATAACGGTTTGATAAAACTGCCGCTGAAACCAATGCAGCATCCGTTATTTTTACTCCGTGGAATACTTCATAACGGTCCTTTAACCCCCTGAGAATGGATATGGTATCCTCCACCGTAGGTTCCTCCACCCTAACCGGCTGGAAACGTCTCTCTAATGCCGCATCCTTTTCGATATACAGACGGTATTCATTCAGGGTAGTAGCACCGATACAGTGAAGTTCTCCCCTTGCCAGCATAGGCTTTAGCATATTGCCGGCATCCATGGCACCCTCCGTTTTGCCGGCTCCTACAATGGTATGCAGCTCGTCTATAAATAAAATAATCCGGCCGTCACTGTTTTTAACCTCTTCCAAAACCGCCTTTAACCTTTCTTCGAATTCACCGCGGTATTTGGCACCGGCTACTAATGCCCCCATATCCAGTGCAAACAGTTTCTTTTCCTTTAATACCTGAGGTACGTCCCCCCTGACAATCCTCTGTGCAAGGCCTTCCACTACCGCTGTTTTACCGACACCCGGTTCACCGATCAGCACCGGATTATTTTTAGTTTTTCTGGAAAGAATCCTTATTACATTACGAATTTCAGAGTCCCTGCCAATAACCGGATCCAATTTTTGCGCCTTAGCACGTTCCACCAGATCAGAGCCGTATTTTTCCAGCGTATCATAGGTTACCTCGGGATTATCACTGGTTACCTTCTGATTCCCTCTGACGGTCTGCAGCGCCTGAAGAAAGGCTTCCCTTGTAATCCGGAAATTTTTAAACAATTCCTTGATTTCATGGTTCGGCTGCTTTAATATGCTTAAAAAGAGATCTTCTACCGATACATATTCATCTCCCATCTGCTTAGCTTCATTTTCCGCATAAATCAGCACCTTGTTTAAATCGTTGCTGATATATACCTGTCCTCCCGACACCTTGGGCCTCTTATTCAGAAGTCCTGCCACCTGGGTATCAAAAACCTCCAGGGTTATGTCCATTTTTTTTAATAATTTTTGTATTAGACTATCTTCCACTGTAATCAAACTATAGAGCAGATGCTCCTGGTCAATTTCCTGATGTCCGTAATCCAGGGCTGTTTTTTCACACTCTTGTACTACCTGCATTGATTTTTGGGTAAATTTATTAATATTCATACTGCACACCATCCTTCCTTATCCCTGTTAATTTATTTAAATTATAGGAATTATTCTTTTTACATCCTTCGGTTAATTGTTCTATAACTAATATAACACCTATAATATAAATTTGCAATAT
>JAATEU010000615.1 GCA_015655565.1 Clostridiales bacterium | reverse complement strand
GCATTTTTAACAAATAAGATGAAATAATCTTTGTTAACGTAACGAAAGAATCTAATTCGTACTGAGTCCAATCTCTTGGTTTTTCACAATCATGTATACTGACACAGCCTTTAAAAATGCCGTTTTCAAAGATAGCGCATTGAAGTAATGCCTGTATTCCTAAAAAATCAAGTATGTTTTTTTCATTCTCTACAGGATATTCACTTACATTATTAATATAAAAGATCCCATTCTCATCAAATCTAGGAATGTGGCCTTTTATTTCTGCATGATAATCCCGAAGCATATTATCCTGCGGTTTCGTACCATCTTCACAACTAAGATATGTAATATTAAAATCTGAATTTGATACGGATTTTTCCATAATGCAGATATGGTTACAGTCAAATTGTATCCTTACCTTATTCAATAAAAGATTAATTGCGCTGTTCACATCTTTTGAACATGACATGATATCAAATGCAAATGCGGTAATCTCTTTATCAAAATTACTGCTTCCATATGCCCTCGTTTTGGTTATATTATATTTCTTATAACAATCCTCATTAATATAATTATTATTTTTCTTTATATCATGGTAAAAGCTATAGAAATTTACCTGACTTTCCCGGGTATGCATTAATGCTGCGTCCGCTTTCATAAACAGCTGCATATAATCCAATCCGTCAATGGGATATACCCCGATTCCGATACTGCACGACATAGCATAGTCCTTACTTTCGCCGGTATAGGTATTATGAAATATAGAATAGATTTCTTCCGCCTTGTTCCTTAATAATTCCAAATCAGCAACATTCTTTAGAAAGACCAGAAATTCATCACCACCGATTCGTCCTGCTATATCGGTATCATAAAATATTTTTTGTAAACTTTCGGCTATGTTTACTAAAACAGTATCGCCAAACAGATATCCCAGATTTTCATTCACGGCCTGAAAATTATCAATATCAACTATCATAAGCGCATGGTGCGAACCCGGCTTAGATTTTGCTAAAAATTCTTCAATAACCTGTCTGCTGTATTCTTTATTATAGAGCTTTGTTAAAGAATCCTGTTTCCATAATTCCTGAATCCGGTAGCTTTCCATCCGCTTACGTTCCTTCTGACGAAACATTTCCTGCTTAATTTCTTCCCAATTACCGCCATCGATTAATGCTGAATAGATTTTATTGTCATAAACAAATTCAATATAATTATCTTTTTTTATATAATTGCTAATCACGCCATCCGGCAATGTAATACTTGAAAAGAAATCCATTAATTGATTTTTTGTATAAATATTTTCTTTTTCAAACAATTCCTTGTCTTTACCATCCATGCTGTGTATTTTCCCATCTTCCTTGATGTACTTTTGTATAAGTATAATCAAACTAAATTATACCATAAATTTGACCGTCAGACAACCTAAATAATGATAAAGTAGCCTATATTTACTATATTAACTGGAAAAATAAGGAAATTCTGCAGGGTTTTTCCTCCTGTGTTTTTCCTGTTATACTGCCCAATTATTGGGGTATGGGAAATTGTTTATATAACATTAATACGCACAAAACAAGTAAAAATGCACTTGTTTTGGCGCCGCCTGACCCCGCATTTTCATGAAAGACCTAGAAAATAGCTTGCGGGAGACAGCGACTGAATAGTTACGAACGTTTACTCATATATTTAATTAAATGAATTCTATTGATTGGAGATGATGACTTTGGATCAGAATTGCGGGGAATATGCTCTCAGTGAAGACTATGCTGAGTTTATTGTAGAGTTTGGGCAAGATTTAGAACAGCTGACGGCAAATCCGGATACCTGTTTTACTCCTATTAATAATACACATGCTGTTGTTTATGCTCCTATTGGCAATCTGCCTGAAAATTTAATTCAAATATATGGATACGGTATTTTTCCCAATTGTTTTGGTTTAATGGATACCGGCAGCCTGGAAGCCTCCGGTGTTACCAGACTCCGCAATATACCTGGTTTCAGTCTGCAGGGTCAGGGTGTATTGATAGGAATCATTGATACCGGCATTGACTATTTACATAATGCTTTTAAAAATGCCGACGGTTCGACCAAAATATTTTCAATATGGGATCAGACAATTCAGTCAGGTACACCGCCGGAAGATTTTTTTTATGGTACGGAATACACCCAGGCTCAGATTAATCTGGCCCTGCTGAATAACGATCCTATCTCCATAGTGCCAAGTGTCGACGAAGACGGACACGGTACTTTTTTAGCAGGTATCGCAGCCGGTACCGACAGTGTAGGCGATAATTTTGCCGGGGTAGCCCCCTTTTCTGAAATTGTGGTGGTAAAACTAAAACAAGCCAAACAATTTACGCGGGAATTCTTTAAGATACCCCAGGACCCGATATGCTATCAGGAAAGTGATATTATGTTAGGAATCAAATATTTGCTTGATGTTGCCAACCGGTTATTGAGGCCATTATCCATCTGTATAGGATTTGGGACTTCACAGGGTGCCCATGATGAACGTGGTACATTAAGCAGCTATCTTTCTGCAGTTGCGGATTTCAGGGGTATAGCAGTTACAATTGCAGGAGGAAATGAAGGAAACAGAGGACATCACTATGAAGGAATTATTTCCAGCGGAGTTGAATTTGAAACAGTCGAGTTAAGGGTAGGTCCAGATGAAACCGGATTTTCCATGGAACTATGGGGTGATGCACCCAGTACTTTTTCAATTGATATTCTATCTCCCACAGGAGAATTTATCCCCAGGATACCGGCCAGGATTGGAGAAACAAGGGTAATCCGTTTTATCTTTGAAGAAACCGTTATTTTTGTTGACTATGAGATTATAGAATCCCAGACAGGAGATCAGCTGATTTTACTAAGATTTAGCAGTCCTACGGAAGGTATTTGGCGCTTTCGCGTATATTCCAACATTGACCTGGATTCCCGTTTTAACGTATGGCTTCCAATTTCCAACTTTATCAGTGACCAGACCTATTTTACACAGCCAAGTCCTGAAATTACTCTGACCTCTCCGGGAAATACCATTATTCCCATAATCGTAACTGCCTATAATTACACAAATCAAAGTCTTTATTATAATGCCGGCAGAGGATTTACGAGAAATAATAATATCAGTCCTGACCTGGCCGCACCCGGTGTCAATCTCATAGGGCCCGGCCCGGATAACACTTACCTGACCAGCACCGGCACCAGCCTGGCTGCCGCTCACACGACGGGAATAGCCGCCCTGATTTTAGAATGGGGTATTGTTGAGGGTAATTATACCCAGCTTGACAGTGTAGAAATCAAAAATTTATTGATACGGGGCGCAAGAAGAGATCCGGATATCACCTACCCCAACAGGGATTGGGGTTATGGTATTTTAGATGTCTATAGCTCCTATAATAGTTTAAGAGGCTAGTGCACTTCCAAATTGATAACCAGCCATTTTGCACTGTCTGTTTTGCCATCTGCCGCGTCAGCGTCACTCCACGTAGCCACCGCTACGAGTCGTTCCG
>JAATEU010000334.1 GCA_015655565.1 Clostridiales bacterium | reverse complement strand
GCATTTTTAAGAATTTTATCTATCTCTTCTATTCTGGCTTCTATTTCTCTTTGTTCGTCTTTTGCGGCATCATATTCAGCATTTTCAGATAAATCGCCCTGTTCCCTGGCTTCCTTTATCTTCTGCGCCACTTCTTTTCTTTTGTTCACTTTTAAGTTCTGAAGTTCTCCCTCTAAAAGTTTTAATCCCTCATAAGTCAATATATTCTTTTTATCTGCCATATTTAAACACCCTTCCTCCGTTTTAATCTATATTACGATATATTCAAAGTATTATAACGTATCACATGTTCCTTGTCAACAACTTGCTTTATTTCATAATGCTTTATATAATAGAAAGTTTTAATAAAAATTTACATTACCGGATGACTATTGTATATCTTATCTTGCTGCCCCTGAAATTATTCCATACAAATCATAATCTTATAATTCATTTTAAAAAAATTTGGAATTCCAGCATTTTTTATAAAATTTTAGAATTAGTTTGAATAAACCCTTTACACTTCTATCGAATAGTGATATTCTCTTCTATAGGTATTTTTCTAAATACATAATTAATAGTAATCGGGGCACAGCGGGGTGACTCTTTCTTTTGTTGCCCTTTGTACGTCAGCACCCGGTTGCTACATTCATAAGGAGTATAATATAATATGGCTAGAAAAATGAAAACGATGGATGGTAATAATGCCGCGGCTCACGTGTCCTATGCATTTACCGATGTTGCCGCCATCTATCCGATCACACCTTCTTCAGTAATGGCTGAAGTTACGGATGCCTGGTCTACCCAGGGCAGAAAAAACATCTTTGGTCATGAAGTACAGGTTACGGAAATGCAATCCGAGGCTGGTGCAGCCGGTACCGTTCACGGTTCTTTAGCAGCCGGTGCATTAACAACTACCTTTACTGCTTCCCAGGGTTTATTGTTAATGATTCCTAATATGTATAAAATTGCCGGTGAATTATTGCCATGTGTCATTGATGTATCAGCGCGTGCATTAGCAAGCCACGCTCTATCAATTTTTGGTGATCATTCGGACGTATATGCCTGTCGCCAGACAGGTTTTGCAATGCTTTGCTCAAGCAACGTACAGGAAGTTATGGATTTAGGTGCGGTTGCACATCTTTCCGCAATCAAAGGACGGGTTCCCTTCCTTCATTTCTTTGATGGTTTCAGGACTTCCCACGAAATCCAGAAAATTGAAACCTGGGAATATGATGATTTAAAAGAACTTTGTGATATGGATGCTGTTGCTGCTTTCCGTAAGCACGCTTTAAATCCTGAGCATCCTGTAACCCGTGGCACTGCCCAGAATCCTGATATCTTCTTCCAGGCAAGAGAGGCATGCAATACATATTACGATGCTGTTCCTGCCCTTGTGGAAGGCTACATGAATAAAATCAATACTAAAATCGGTACTGATTATAAATTATTTAACTATTACGGTGCTGCCGATGCGGAACATGTAATCATCGCCATGGGATCCGTATGTGATACCATTGATGAAACAATTGACTATATGACAGCTTCCGGTGCTAAGATTGGCGTTGTTAAGGTAAGACTTTACAGACCGTTCAGCGTAAAGCATTTAATTGATGCAATCCCTGCAACCGTTAAGCAAATCAGCGTATTGGACAGAACAAAAGAACCGGGTTCCCTTGGTGAACCTTTATATCTTGATATTGTGGCTGCATTAAAGGATACACAATTCGATAAGGTCCCCATATTCTCAGGACGTTACGGATTAGGTTCCAAGGATACAACTCCTGCACAGATTATTGCCGTATATAAGAATACCGGAAAGAAGAGATTCACAATCGGCATTGTGGATGATGTAACCAATCTTTCCCTTGAAATAACCGAGAATCCTAATACAACACCGGAAAGCACAATCAGCTGCAAATTCTGGGGGCTTGGTGCCGACGGTACTGTCGGTGCTAATAAGAACTCCATCAAAATCATCGGTGACCATACGGATATGTATGCACAGGCTTATTTTGACTATGATTCCAAAAAATCAGGCGGTGTAACAATTTCTCATTTACGTTTTGGCAAGGACCCCATCAAAGCTACCTACTTAATTAATAAAGCTAATTTCGTAGCCTGTCACAATCCTTCCTATGTCAGAAAATATAACATGGTTCAGGACTTAAAGGACGGCGGAACTTTCCTTCTTAACTGCGGGTGGACAATGGAGGAAATTGAACATCACCTTCCCGGACAGGTAAAACGATATATAGCAAAACATAACATTAAATTCTATACAATAGACGGTATCAGCATCGGAAAGGAAATCGGCCTTGGCGGACGTATCAATACGGTTCTTCAGGCTGCCTTCTTTAAATTAGCCAGCATTATTCCGGCTGAAGACGCCGTTAAATACATGAAAGATGCTGCTACAAAATCTTACAGTAAAAAAGGTGATGCAGTGGTAAAAATGAACCATGATGCAATTGACCGCGGTATCACCGATACAGTGGAAATTAAGGTTCCTGCTTCCTGGGCCGACCTTGCCGATGAAGATTTATCTGTTAAATTCACCGGAACAAAAAGCAATGTTGTTGATTATGTTAATAAGGTTCAGAACTATATCAACGCACAGGACGGTAACAGTCTTCCCGTATCCGCATTTGTAGATTATGTTGACGGCACCGCACCTAACGGTTCCGCCGCTTTTGAAAAACGCGGTATTGCCGTTGATGTTCCTACCTGGAATCCGGATAACTGCATCCAATGTAACTTCTGTTCTTATGTTTGTCCTCATGCCGTAATCCGTCCCGTGGCCATGACGGAGGAACAGGCTGCCAAGGCTCCGGCAGGTTCTTTAAATATGAATTTAAACGGTATGCAGGGATATCAGTTTGCAATTTCAGTTTCCGTCCTTGACTGTACCGGCTGCGGCTCCTGTGCCAACGTTTGCCCCGGCAAAAAAGGTGAAAAAGCTTTAGTGATGCAAAACCTGGAATCCCAGTTAGAATCCCAGAAATTATTTGATTACGGTGTTGAAATCGGATATCCGGATGCAGTAGTTGAGAAATTTAAAGAAACAACCGTTAAGGGAAGCCAGTTTAAAAAACCTTTGCTTGAGTTCTCCGGTGCTTGCGCAGGTTGTGGCGAAACACCCTATGCAAAGCTTGCCACCCAATTATTTGGTGACAGAATGTATATTGCAAATGCTACCGGATGTTCTTCCATCTGGGGCGGTTCCTCACCTTCCACACCGTATACCGTAAACAAAGACGGACGCGGACCTGCATGGTCTAACTCTTTATTTGAAGATAATGCAGAATATGGTTACGGCATGGCACTTGCACAGAAAGCATTAAGAGGGCGTCTTATTTCCTCCGTTGAAGCTCTTTCCTCCGTTATTGACAATACTGATGTAAAAGCAGCCTGCGAAAAATACTTGGAAACCAAAGATTCCAGTTCATTAAATGCTTCCGCTGCAAAAGAATTAATTAAAACATTAGAAGGCTGCAGCTGTGACAACGAAGAGAAAGCAAACATCTTAGCCAGTAAAGATTACCTGTCCAAAAAATCCCAATGGATTTTCGGCGGTGACGGCTGGGCTTACGATATCGGCTTCGGCGGTTTAGATCATGTTATTGCCAGCGGTGAAAATGTTAATATCTTAGTATTTGATACGGAAGTTTACTCCAATACCGGCGGACAATCTTCCAAATCAACTCCCACCGGTGCTATCGCACAATTCGCAGCAGCCGGCAAGGAAGTTAAAAAGAAGGACTT
>JAATEU010000601.1 GCA_015655565.1 Clostridiales bacterium | reverse complement strand
GCTGAGGTAACAGCAGCAGCTACTCCGGCACCTCCGGCACCGATTACAACAACATCCGCATCCAGTTCAACTACTTTTCCGTTATTTTCTTTCACAACCGGAGATTTCAGTGCCTCTATATCCCCTCCGGCCTGGGTAAGGACATCTTCCACAGCTTTCAGAAATGCCTCGGAAGTAACCGTTGCACCGCTTACCGCATCCAAACCGATGGACTGGTCAGCCAGAATACCCTGAGTCAGGCTTTCCATGGCAGTGTCCCCGATTCCTTCGGTTTCAGCTGATTCCAATACCGTAATACTTTCAATCTTACTTTCACTTACAACCGCTTCCACTTTAATAATTCCATTTTTGCCTTCGGCTTCCGCCGTATAGGTTCCGGCTTTAAATCCGCTGTTACCGGTATTCTCCGTGTCTTGGGAAGTGGTGCTGCTGTCAACAGGTTCCTCTTTCTTTTTATCCGAGCATCCTACCAAAGTAAATGCTAAAATAAAAGATAATAATACTACACAAACTCTTTTCATCTTACTTTATCCTCCTCTTTATGATAAACTGAGTATATACCCTGTAGCAGCTACGGGGTCAAGGATTTTGTCACACATTTAACAAAGAACATTGAAAATTTCCCTCAATTCCCATAACTATGGCAGAAATTTGTTTTAGCTTTACGGATATTTCTTATAATCCGTTTCAGACATATATAAAAAAGAGGAACCTATGCTTTATTAAACAAGAAATTTTAAACAAATCCATGTTATGTATTTTATGATAGGTTTAAAAAGTAGTATTAAAAAAAACGCCTATAGACCTGGATATTTTCTAAATATCCTATCTATAGGCATTTTGTTATATTGCATACTTTTACCGTCTGATTATCTTAAGCTGCAGCTTATTCCTGTTATAGAATTCAAGCAGCCCTTAAAAAACTATTCAGGTTCTGCACCAAGAACCAACGTATCATCATAATACACTATAACATGTGTGCTGTTCCCATAGGAATAGTCGTTGGACTGGTTATATTCACTCCAATCGTTTTTTGTTATTCTGGTATTAATTATCAGTGTAGAACCGGCGGATAATGAATCCGTGGTATTCAACTTAATATCAAGATAGGAATCCGCATTTGTTTTCGCTTCATCCATTACACCAAACGTTCCGTTTACAGCACTGTTGTATGTGACATACCAGGGGTCCCGGTTCATTTGTGCCGCAGCCGTATCACAATAAAAGTTTTCCGGTGAGGTACCTTCTTTTGTGTAATAATATCGAATTGTAAGCTTTGATAAGTCTAAATCACTTCCGCTCTCATGTGTAATCTTAATATTATTTGTAATTGTATTCACAGAGCTTGATTCATTTCCGGTATTGCTTAAAGTTAACGTAAAATCTCCGGAAGGAACTGGCGTCGGCGTTATCGTTGGGGTAACAGTTGGCGTTATTGTCGGAGTAACAGTTGGCGTAGGTGCAGCAGTCGGAGTAGTGCCGCCAAAATCAGGAAGTTCATCCAGGGTAATTACTTCATCGCTGTTATAAATCTTATTAACCATAGACGCTTCGGTATAGGTACTGTTGAGTGCACCGGAAGAATCAATGATGAAATCTCCGTACCATACTGCAAACCATAACCAAAAAGTATTATCCCTTGTCATTAAATCCGGATCTATCATTACGCCGTTTTCACTTAAGGCTGCCATTTTATTTCCGCCTGAATAATTTACCGTTTTCTTAAATTGTGCGGTTTGGGCATTATAATTCAGCTTATCGGCATAGATGTCAGTGCTGGCAATATCACAATACGCATCTCCCGGGTACCAGCCGGCATCTTGTCCGTTCCATACCCATATTAGATTGTTTAAATTATGATAATAAGTCTGGCGGTCAAACATTAACTTATAAAGCCACAAATAAGCATCTTCTCCCGCAGCGCCCCACCAGAACCAACCGCCGCTTGCTTCATGAAGCGGTCTCCAGAGTACGGTAACACCTGCTTCCTGCAGTTGCTCCAGATAACCCGAAATAACATCAATATCACGGACCATAAGATAGCATTCTTCTGATATCGTTCCTGCATCATACATTGATTTTATATCATCCAGTGATTTCCTGCTGATATCCTCTGTGGTTACTGCTTTTGATAAGTCAAAAGTAGTTTTGGAGGAATAGAAAGATGCACCATCTTTCGGGGCGTGCCAATGCCATTGAAAGGTAGTAAGCCCACCCTTTTCATTCCAATCCAGTGCCAGATTTACTTCTTCCGTTGAATGCCAGTCACTTGCAGGAGAACAAAAGATAAAATCCAGCATACGGATAGCCGGATATTTCCCCGTATAATTATAGATAGCATCCATTTCGGTGCTTGCATTGAGTGTGCAGGACTGGCCGGATAAAGTTTTTTTGCCGTAAATACTTTTAAGATAAGCCATAATGCTCTGAGTCTTTTCGTTTGCATTGGGGTTTACAAGAGTAGAAGTTGCATTTTCATAAACAGAATCCTCAACTCCGGCTCCTTCTTGGATTGCAATATAATCCAGGTCAAACCAGCCCCAATACTCATTGACAGATAAGGTAACAGTTCCTTTCTCCAGGTAAACGCTCTCAATAACAGTGTCATCCCATGTGCCGTCACCTGTGCTGTAAATGATTGCTGCCTGTACGCCGTCAATATAAAGATAGTTTTCTTTGTAGCTGTCCGATGCTGTCCGAATGGTAAAAGTATAATGCCCGGCAGCTGGAATAGTGACCTTCATCGACCAGGAATTACTGCTGCTCTGGGTGAATCCGGTTGCATAACCGGTTCCACTATACCCTGACCGTGTTGTTGATGCTATAATGTCTCCCGCCATTATACCATTCTCAGCTTCCAGTTTAGCGGAGAAATCTTCTGCTGCATGAGCCTTTGTAACATTGCTGTCCTTTGTGCCTGTGATTGTCCCAATGGACCCAGACACGTTGGTAAAGAGCATGGATGCTATGACTCCTAATACCAGCACTACTGCCATTACCTTATTTTTACCTCTTTTCATTCTTTATACCTCCCTTATTTTTAGTCCTCCCGGAAACTTTTAAAACTTCAAGGTATAATAGGGACCTACATTGATATCACTTTTATTTTAAGGAAAAATACTAATATTTGTAAAAAGTATTTAAACAACAGTTAAATTTTAG
>JAATEU010000343.1 GCA_015655565.1 Clostridiales bacterium | reverse complement strand
CTTGATGAAATTGAAGCTGCCCTGGATGATGCCAACGTAAAACGGTTTGCAAAGTATCTGCATAAATTAACAAGGGATACCCAATTCATAATCATTACCCATAGACGGGGTACTATGTCCGCAGCCGATATTTTATACGGGATTACAATGCAGGAAAAGGGTGTATCTACATTGGTATCCGTTAATTTAATTGAAAATGATTTAGATAAATAAAGTAACAGGAGGGTAATATCATGGGAGAATCAAAGAAAGGGTTTTTCAGCAAATTAGCTGCAGGGCTGTCTAAAACCAGAAATAATATCGTTGCTGGGATTGAATCCATATTTAATGGGTTTTCCAGTATTGACGATGAATTCTATGAGGAACTGGAAGAAATATTAATAATGGCTGATTTAGGCATCAATACTACGGGTGCTATTATAACCGACCTGAAAAGGAAAGTAAAAGAGAATAAGGTCAAAGAACCCAAGGAATGTAAAGAATTATTGATTCAAAGTATAATGGAGCAGATGAAGGTAAATGAAGCTGCATATGAATTTGAAAACCGCAAATCAATTATCTTATTAATCGGAGTAAACGGAGTCGGTAAAACCACTTCCGTGGGTAAACTGTCAGGCCAGTTAAAGGATATGGGAAAAAAGATTTTAGTTGCAGCTGCAGATACCTTCCGGGCGGCTGCCATTGAACAATTAACCGAATGGGCAAACCGTGCCGGCGTAGAAATTATAGCCCAGCAGGAGGGTTCCGATCCGGCCGCGGTCATATATGATGCGGTTACAGCCGCCAAAGCCCGCAATACGGATGTCCTGATCTGCGACACGGCCGGCCGGCTTCATAACAAGAAGAATTTAATGGAAGAGCTTAAAAAGATCGACCGGGTTATTACCCGGGAATATCCGGATGCATACCGTGAAACCTTAGTTGTTTTAGACGGCACAACCGGACAAAATGCACTTTCCCAGGCAAAGCAATTCAATGAAGTTACTGATATTACCGGGATTATTTTAACGAAGTTAGATGGTACTGCCAAGGGTGGAATTGCTATTGCGATACAAGCAGAACTTGGCATTCCGGTAAAATATATCGGAATTGGGGAACATATTGATGACTTACAGAAATTCAACGCTGAAGATTTTGTAAACGCGCTGTTCAACTAAAAGGAGAACAAAGATTATGATGACATTGGATAAATTTGAAGAAGCTGCGGAACTGGTAAAGAGGGTAACAATAAGGACAAAGTTAATCTATAGTGATTATTTTTCCGATACTACCGGAAACAAGGTTTATTTAAAACCGGAAAATATGCAATTCACCGGGGCCTATAAAGTACGTGGGGCTTATTATAAGATCAGTACGCTTTCAGAGGAAGACAGGGATAAGGGATTAATCACCGCATCGGCAGGTAATCATGCCCAGGGGGTTGCGTATGCGGCAAAGAGGTATCATGCCAAGGCAGTCATTGTAATGCCCACAACAACACCCTTAATTAAAGTGAACCGGACGAAAGGTTATGGTGCCGAAGTTATTCTGCAGGGAGATGTTTATGATGACGCTTGTCAGTTTGCCCTTCAATTGGCGGCGGAAAAGGGCTATACTTTTATACATCCTTTTGATGACGAGGTTGTATCCACCGGTCAGGGCACCATCGCCATGGAAATCTTCCAGGAGCTTCCGACCGTAGATATTATATTGGTGCCTATCGGCGGGGGCGGTTTAGCAGCCGGAGTTTCAACCCTGGCAAAATTATTAAACCCTAATATCAAAGTAATCGGTGTGGAACCAATGGGTGCAAACTGTATGCAGGAATCTTTAAAGGCAGGCCATGTGGTGACTTTACATAACGTAGAAACGATTGCAGATGGTACCGCAGTAAAAACTCCGGGTTCAACCATATTTCCATATATTCAGAAGAATGTAGATGAGGTAATTACAATTGATGATCATGAACTCATTGTAAGCTTTTTAGATATGATTGAAAATCACAAGATGGTTGTTGAAAATTCCGGTTTATTAACCGTTGCAGCCTTAAAACATTTAGATTGCAAGAATAAAAAAGTAGTATCCATACTAAGCGGCGGCAATATGGATGTTATTACCGTTTCCTCTATCGTACAGCACGGATTAATTCAAAGGGGCCGTATTTTTACGGTTTCCGTACTTCTTCCGGACAGGCCGGGTGAATTGGTTAATGTTGCCGATATAATTGCAGTTAATCAGGGAAATGTCATCCGACTGGACCATAACCAGTTTGTCAGCATTAACAGAAACAGTGCCGTGGAGCTTACAATAACCATGGAAGCCTTTGGACACGAGCATAAGGATGTAATAGTTAAAGCATTAAAAGATAAAGGGTATAATCCTAAAATTGTACAGCCTAAGAATATGTACCGTTAATTATATATATTACGGTTTTCCCTTCTGTGTCCAGGTTATTGATTGAAAGAATTTGTACCATTGCCTGGTTATATTCCTTGTTACGGCAGCCGGACAATGATACAAAATCTCTTCTATAGTTCAGGTTCCTTAAAATATTTATTAAAATAATTTACAGAAGGTATTTCGTATGCTATAATTATATTCAGTCTTTATATTCTGATTTAAATCCATTAAGTAAATTTCTGTCATTATAAACAGTTTCGTATTAAAAAACCCAGGTAAATATTTTTTATTGCTGTTCAGGCATTGCCCATAACCAGCTGTGAGATTCTACAACTGTGGAAAAGGAGGTTTTAAATCAATAAACTAAAAACCAATATATAAAAAACCGGCGTCATTTGGATATTGACCAATTGGATATTGACAAAAAGAAAGTAATAAGTTATTATATTAACAAGAACATTAGTTCGTGAATGTAAAGGAGATTGAATATGTCAAAGGAAGATAAAGCAAAAGCATTAGAATCTGCATTAGCACATATAGAGAAACAATATGGCAAAGGTTCTATTATGAAATTAGGTGATACCGCGGCTCACATGAATGTAGAGACGGTTCCTACCGGATCCATCAGCCTGGATATTGCATTAGGTCTTGGCGGTGTTCCCAAAGGAAGAGTAATTGAAATTTATGGACCGGAATCCAGCGGTAAAACCACAGTTGCCTTACATATGGCCGCAGAAGTTCAAAAACGGGGAGGAATAGCAGGTTTTATAGATGCTGAACATGCGCTGGACCCGGTTTATGCCAAGAACATTGGAGTAGATATCGATAATTTATATATTTCACAGCCGGATAATGGTGAACAGGCTTTGGAAATAACAGAAACCATGGTTCGCTCCGGAGCTGTTGACATTATTAT
>JAATEU010000175.1 GCA_015655565.1 Clostridiales bacterium | reverse complement strand
GTACATGAAGATAGTGAAGCTGGAGGCAGAATCGAAAAAAGATATACTGAAGAATTTATTAAAAAGGAGTCCCGGCCAGTATGAAAAGTATGCGGAAACAGTGAGTCGGATTATCGAAGGTGTAAAATCGAGAAAAGATCAGGCATTATTCGATTATACACAACGTTTTGACAAAGCGGAGCTGAATAAAGAGAATACCCGGGTTACGGAGAGTGAAACAGAAGAAGCATATTCTCTCCTGGAACCGTCGGTATTAGAAGTAATCCGAAAAGCTGCGGTAAACATACAGGTATATCATGCAAAACAAAAACAATACAGCTGGTTTGACAGTGAACCAAGCGGTATTATATTAGGCCAGAAAGTAACGGCAATTGGTTCCGTCGGAGTGTATGTGCCGGGAGGAAAGGCTGCCTATCCCTCCTCCGTATTAATGAATGTGATTCCTGCCAAGGTAGCAGGCGTTGAAAGAATAGCCATGGTTACACCGCCTGATAAGGATGGCAGGGTATATGCCGGAACTTTGGTGGCGGCAAAAGAGGCGGGGGTTACGGAAATCTACAAGGTCGGCGGGGCACAGGCCATTGCAGCCCTGGCGCATGGAACGGAGAGCATACAAAAGGTAGACAAGATTGTGGGGCCCGGTAATATTTATGTTGCTTTGGCGAAAAAAGCGGTATATGGGCATGTAAGCATAGATTCCATTGCAGGGCCCAGTGAAATTCTGATTATTGCAGATGAAACCGCCAACCCCAGATATGTGGCTGCCGATTTATTATCCCAGGCAGAGCATGACGAGCTTGCTTCCGCAATCTTAATAACTACAAGCAGGGAAGTGGCCCAACAGGTATCCATTGAGGTTGATAAGTTTATAGAACACTTATCCAGAAAGGAAATTATACAAAAATCTTTGGACAATTACGGATATATCCTGGTGGCAGAATCCATAAAAGAGGCAGTTGAAACTGCCAATGATATTGCTTCCGAACATCTTGAAATCATAACAAGGGATCCTTTTCAGGTAATGACTAAAATTAAAAATGCCGGTGCCATCTTTTTAGGTGAATACAGCAGTGAACCCTTAGGAGATTATTTTGCAGGACCTAATCATGTATTGCCTACCAACGGCACTGCTAAATTTTTTTCACCTCTTGGTGTGGATGACTTTATTAAAAAATCCAGCATTATATCTTATTCTAAGGAAGCTTTGGAGCCGATTTATCCGGATATCGTTAAATTTGCCATGGCGGAAGGCTTAACTGCCCATGCAAATTCCATATGGGTAAGGTTTGAAGACGGGAAGGGGGAGTAGGCAGGTTATGGCCAGAACAGCAGAAATTCAGAGAAAGACCAGGGAAACGGATATAAAATTAGAACTTGACCTGGATGGAACCGGAATATTCCATACCGAAACGGGTATTGGATTTTTTGACCATATGCTGAACAGCTTTTCCAGACATGGGTTTTTTGATTTACAGGTATCCGTTGCCGGGGATTTATACGTGGATGCCCACCATACCGTTGAAGATACGGGTATTGTCCTGGGACAAGCCATTAAATCAGCCTTAGGAGATAAAAAAGGAATAAAAAGATACGGAAGTTCCCTCCTTCCTATGGATGATGTCCTTGCATTATGTGCAATTGATTTGTCCGGCAGACCTTATCTTGTTTATGATGTGGCATTAACTGTTGACAGAGTAGGTTACATGGACACGGAATTAGTAAAAGAATTTTTTTATGCAGTATCCTATGCGGCAGGGATGAATCTGCATATTAAATTGTTAAACGGAGCCAATAATCATCATATCATAGAAGCCATATTCAAAGCTTTTGCAAGGGCCCTGGATGAAGCGTCCGGTTATGATGCCAGGATTCAGGATGTCCTGTCTACGAAAGGAACGGTTGATTAAAAATAGAAAAGTATTTTTGGAGGCGAAGCTTTGTTTAAAAAAATCATACCCTATATAAATTGTGAAAATGAATTACCGGTTAATATAATTTCAGAAGCCGTCCAATATGAAACCAGGGGAGCAGATGAGCTGTTTGTATTTAATTATTCAACAGATGAAGCCTCCCGGGAGGAATTTTTTGGAGCAGTCAAAGAAATAACCAGACAAATTGATATTCCTGTATACATCGGCTGTTTTGTGGAACGCTTTGAAGATGTGAAAAAGGCATTATATACAGGTGCTTCTTACGTTATGATTCAATATTCCTTATTAAAGAACCATGAGGTTATAAAAGAAGCTTCAGGACGGTTTGGAAAAGATAAGATCGTCATTGAAACGGAGCATTATAAGGACATTTTCAAGCCTGATTTTATGGAAACCCTTGAAAATCTCGGCGTATATGCCTTATTATTAAAACATGTTGAATGGACAGAGGATTTGGCGGAAACAATAACAGCCTCAAAGCTTCCGGTCATTATTCGTGACAGTCTTTCTAACAATGACATAGCCGCTTTGCTTAAACCGGATAATGTTCTGGGAATCTCAACCAATTATTATAAGAATAAAGACATGTTTAAAGCCAAGTTATCATTAAAAGCCCAAAGTATTGAGGTTAATACTTTTGACAGCAGTATTAAATTCAGTAAATTTAAATTAAACAGGGAGGGTATGATACCGGTAGTTGTCCAGGATTATAAGACCTGTGAAGTGTTGATGCTGGCTTATATGAATGAAGAAGCTTTCCACAAAACCATTGAAACCGGAAAGATGACTTATTACAGCAGAAGCCGGAAGGCTTTATGGACAAAGGGAGAAACTTCCGGACATTTCCAGTATGTAAAAGCTTTATGGATTGACTGTGATAAGGATACCATATTAGCTAAGGTTTTACAGATAGGGTCAGCCTGCCACACCGGTAATCAATCCTGTTTTTTTACCGAGCTTGTTAAAAAAGAATATGATAATACCAATCCGTTAACTGTTTTTACCGAAGTTTATAATATAATCCTGGACCGTAAAAAGAATCCGAAGGAAGGATCTTACACCAATTATTTATTTGAAAAAGGAATTGATAAGATTCTGAAAAAATGCGGAGAGGAAGCAGCGGAAATTATTATTGCCGCAAAAAATCCGGATTCAGAAGAATTAAAATACGAAATTTCAGATTTTCTTTATCATATGATGGTACTTATGGCGGAATGTAATCTGGATTGGTCCGATATTGTTAAAGAGCTTGCCGGGAGAAGATAATGGTTTTGAATAGCTTCCCTTGTTTGTATTGTTAACATAGTAAATTTTAACATAGTAAATATTAAAAAAAACTTGCATTAT
>JAATEU010000095.1 GCA_015655565.1 Clostridiales bacterium | reverse complement strand
TATCCTGTCCCAATGTAAAGGAAGGCGGCATAGCTTTCGGACAGAACAGCTGTGCAGTGGAGGATATAACAAAAGAAGTTAAAAAACATGCCAGACAGCCAATTATTATGAAGCTCAGCCCCAATGTGACGGACATTGCGGAAATGGCTAAGGCAGCGGAAGCCGGTGGTGCCGATGCACTTTCCTTAATTAATACCTTAACCGGAATGAAGATTGATATTCATAAAAGAAAATTTGTATTAGCCAACAAAACCGGTGGTTTATCCGGGCCTGCCGTGAAGCCCATTGCCGTCAGGATGGTTAACCAGGCAGCAAATGCCGTAAAGCTCCCGATTATAGGAATGGGCGGAATCATGACGGGGGAGGATGCCTTGGAGTTTATTATGGCAGGTGCAACAGCGGTAGCCGTGGGAACGGCTAATTTCATTAATCCTACAGCAACAGCGGATGTAGTGCGGGATATTGAAAATTATATGAAGAAGTATAATGTAAAAGATATACAGGAGTTAACTGGCTGTGTCAACAGAATTTAATCTAAATGGAATAAAACTGTAACAGGATAGGCTCATATGGGCAGGCGTGAAATAAAAATTATAAACGGAGGTTGATTTTATGGAACAGTACAAGCAGGAGTTTATTGAGTTTATGGTGGATTGTGGAGTATTAAAGTTTGGTGATTTTACTACCAAGAGCGGAAGAAAAACACCTTTCTTCATTAATGCAGGTTTTTACAGAACAGGTTCACAGTTAAGAAAACTTGGCGGGTATTATGCAAAAGCAATTAAAGAAAGCTTCGGATTGGATTTTGACGTATTATATGGACCGGCATATAAAGGGATTCCTTTAAGTGTTGCAGCTTCCATGGCAATCAGTGAAATTTACGGACAGGAGATACGTTACTGCTCCAACCGGAAGGAAGTAAAGGATCATGGTGATAAGGGAATTCTCCTTGGAGGCCCCATACAGGATAAGGATAAAATCATTATAATCGAAGATGTTACCACTGCAGGAACTTCCGTCGGTGAGACAATGCCAATTCTTAAAGCACAGGGTGAGGTTACCGTTTTTGGCCTGGTGGTATCGGTTGACCGTATGGAAAAGGGTCAGGGAAACAAAAGTGCTTTAACTGAGATTGAAGAAGTTTATAATTTAAAGACGACTGCTATCGTAACTATGGAAGAAGTAGTTGAACATTTGTACAATAAGCCTTATAATGGAACTGTCATAATTGATGTTAAACTAAAAACGGCCATTGATGCATATTATGAACAATATGGTGCGGTACAAGTATAAGTAAAGAACGTTTCTATTATCAAAAAGACTGCACAAGCAGCAGATAGGAGCTAAATATGAGTGAGAAAATTTATACCACAATGAAATCGGTAGGCATTGGTAATTTAGTTATGGGAATTCTATTCATTGCAGTTGGTATTGCAGGCGGAGTTTTAATGATTATCAGCGGCGGAAGATTACTAAAGAAAAAATCAGAAATCCTGTTCTAGTATAAAAATGAGACTGTTAAAAAATACATAAATTACTTAACTTACCGGATAAGTAAAACTTATTTGAGATGCAGGATTTAATCCTGGATTTTTAAGCAGTCTTGTCCTTTTTTACAAAGAGCAGGGAACCGCAGACAATTTCGCATATAAAAATATAAGAAATTAATGTAAAAATTACTTTACAAAATGTAAAAAATCATTTATTATAAGATATATC
This sequence comes from Clostridiales bacterium, assembly GCA_015655565.1. Lineage (GTDB taxonomy): Bacteria > Bacillota > Clostridia > Lachnospirales > Lachnospiraceae > Anaerocolumna. The sequence continues at coordinate 4,519 of JAATEU010000095.1, read as the reverse complement.
TAAATTATCTATTATCTTTATTATCTTAATTTATTCATTAATATCCCATAATTATTCAGGAAAGTGAGGTGAATTATGCTATGTGACTTTTTTATATTAATTTAAAAAATTAAATATTGAAAAGGGGAATATACATGAAGATAGCATTTTGGAGCAGTGCAAAAGGGGGTAGCGGTGTGACAAGTAATTTAGCTTGTATCAGTATCGCATCAGCTATGGAGTATTCCTATAGATCAATACTCATAGAAAATCACTACCAGAAAAATAAACTGGAGAATGTTTTGATGTACCATCGGGCAAGTTTTATGGAAAGAGAGGAGAATTATCAATTCAGGCATATAGGTATGGATTATATAATAAATCAATTTTCCACCGGAAAATATGATTTTAAATATGATAATTCACGAAAACCGGATCAGGATTCATCACAGGTAATAAAGGAAGCATCACTGGAGATATTAGATAATTCGTTATACTATATCCCTGCCAGTTATGAATTAAACCAGGAGACATTTGATTATAATCTATATGGGAATATAAAGCATATACTGGATGCATCGGAAATATTTGCAGATATTACCTATATTGACACTTCTAACAAAAATAATCTTAGTTCGAAAATCATTCTAGAGGAAGTAGACTTAGTAGTCGTTAATCTGATTCAAAATTCATTTATGATACAGTATTTCTTTGATAATTATTCATCAATCTTAAACAAATGTGTATTCTTAATTAGCAGCTATAATAAAAATTCTAGTTTAAATCTTAAAAAAATATCCAAAACTCACTCAATCAGTAAACCTCATATTGCAGTAATTCCTTATAATATTGAATACCAGGAAGCGGTATCCCAAGGAACTGTTGTTGAATTTTTATCGCGTAATTACACTTGTAAGCGAAAAAGTCCCAACTATAGTTTTATACGGGATGTAAAAAAAGCAGTGGCTATGATTATGGATAATGCAGTAAGTATAAGTCAGAAGGAGGAGTCCCTATGAGAAGGAGACTTAAAAGATCCACATGGCGGCATATTATGGTATCTCTTTTATGCATTGTTATTATTGGAACGGTATTTACAACGGCGTATTTTACAATAATAAGTAACATCAAAAAGAATTACCGGAATGAATTACGGGTACTGTCCCAACAGTTGGAATCGAAAAAAGTATATGTATATGAAGTAAAGGGAGACATATCAGCAGGAAGCAGAATAACAAAAGATAATTTGAAATATGTTGAGGTTCTTTCAGAGCAATCCGGGAACTGCTTTATGACGGAGGAGGATATTGGTAAGGCTGCTTTAATTAATATAAGGGCAGGAACTCCAATATTAAAGACAATGTTAACGGATGACCTGACGGATGACAGTTTAAGGGAGATGGAATTTAATACGTTTTTCCTGAACAGCAATTTAACAGAAAATGATTATGTTGATATCCGGATTTTATATCCAAATGGGGAAAATTACATAGTCTTAGGCAAGAAAGCAGTGAAAAATCTATCACTGGAAACAGGCTATTGTTTTATGTGGCTTAGTGCGGAAGAAATATTAAGAATATCCGGAGCCATCGTGGACTGTTATTTAAATGAGGGTTCTAAATTATATACGGTTAAGTATATAGAACCATTGATACAGGAAGCACCGCAGGTAACCTATACACCCGGAACGGATGTAATCCGGTTGATTAAAGAAGATCCCAATGTTGTACAAACAGCAGCAAAGGAACTCGGTGTAAGCGTGAGAAAGGAATTAGAGGACAGGCTGATTCAGTTTTATAATGATTATAACGGTAAAGTAACCTTAAGTGGGAGGGGAAGCTATAACCCGGATTATGAAGGTAATACAGAGAATAATAATACGGGGAATAATATTACAGAGGCTGGCAAAACAGGGAATGATTACGCTCCGAGTGAAGAAGAAAGCGGGGAGGAAATATATTATGTCGATTAAAGCAAATGTTGCGGGTTTTCTCGGTATTGAAACATATGACATTATACTATATGTTTCAATACTTCTGTTAAATCTGAAACAGAAAGTATTGCTCATAGATAATTCTGAGACGGAAGCGCTTACCTATTGTGTGCCGATACCGGAATCCTTAAATCCCAAGGTAAATAAAATCAATTTTAGAAATATAGATTTTATGAAGGATAGAAACGTATCCGATTTTATCAGGGAATACGATTATATTTTAATTGATTTTGGTTTTAAGACAATGCATAAAGATATTAGTAACTGTTCACAGATATTTCTGGTTACGGACAAACAGCAGCACAATATTTCAAGGATACAAAACATAAAGCTGATTCAGGCGGATACCTATTTAATCATAAAGGATATGATCAGAAAAGATAATATAACTTATTTATTGGAAAACCTGAAAGAAAATAAAATAAACATTAAAATGTATTATGCTCTCTATTATGATGATGCAGATAAAGAAAATATGATTGCGCTTCAGTATAGTAATGATATTAAATTTAAAAACCTGTCCGCCCAGCTTAAGTATCTCTTAAATCAATTGATATCGGAAACATTTAAATTCAACCGGTCGGAAGTCGGACAGGCTTATAAGAAAGCGAAAAGAGGTGCATAATTTGATAATAGCATTTTGGAGTCCCGTACCGGGGCAATCCGGCACTACCAGTAATATGCTTGCGGCTGCTGTTATGTCTGCCATGATATTAAAGAAAAGAACCTTTTTATTACAGAGCCATCTTTCTGACAGAGGTCTGGAAAAGGCCCTTTTGGGTAAAGAAGCAGATGGGGAAATGTTTGAGAATATCGGACTGGATTCTTTATCAAGAAATATTAAAGTGTCGGAACTGAATGAAGAAGTCATTCATGCTTCTTCTTTGTCACTTTATAATAACAGGCTGCACTTATTACCCGGTACCGCTAAAGAAAATAAAAACCTGTTCGAAGAAGATATGACGGCTGCCTTGCCGGCCATCTTAAAATCCGTAAATAAGGTATATGAACTGTTATTTATCGATACCGTACCGGGTCCGGATAAAATATCAAAAAAAATTAAGGAGGAGGCAGATTTAATTGTAGTAACTTTTCCCCAGAATAAAAACATCATCGACAATTATTTTTCCAGATATCATCATCCGGAACAAAAGACAGTCTACCTGATTGGCAATTATAATCGCAACTCAAGATATAACCGGATTAACCTGGAAAGAAGCTACCATAGTTTAAAAAATAAAACGGCGGTAATACCTTATAATGCTGAGTATATGGATGCCATGACAGATGGAAGAACAATTCCTTATATAGTAAAAAACATGGTGAACTGCAAGGGAGAAAGTAATCAATATTTTATTAAAAAAATAAAAAAAGCGGTGGATTTAATATCAGGCAGGTTTATAAAAGGGGGTGATAATGTGTGATTGCAAACGTGATATTAATTATTTTTATCGCTGCCGCCGGTTTTGTATTCTTATATCATTCCGGAAAAAAGGATGATTCGGTTCCGGAAGAAGCAGAAGCAGATCCATATAGTATTCCCTGTCTTGTAAAGGAAGTCAAAAATACCTTTGAGGGCATATTGAATAAAAACATTGCAGATTTAAACCTGAATAAACAGGAAACGCGAAAGCGGGAAAAAATAAAAAGTCTGCTCAGGAAAAACCTGCGCAGCTGCGGCCAGGGTGATTTAGGGGCAAAGGAATATGTTAAGGATTACATTAAGGAAATACTTCAGAAAAATTCAGATATAAAGGAGGATAATATTGACCGGGTTATTTCTTTTAATAAAAGTAAATCTTTAAAAATACAGGACAAATTTGAAATACTGCTGTATATCTATAAAAAACAATATAAACAGGATGCTTTGTCCGTGTTGATTGATACCTATCACTTATCGGACCTGAAAACGGACGGGGAGGAAGAGCGCTATGAAATAACGAAGCAGGAGGTCGAGGCAACCTATGAATCAGAATCGGTTTATTTACGGTTCGCTGATAAGCTGGAGATTTTAGCACAGCGTATTTATCAGTTATACAAAGGCTTTGGGGTGATTGATGAAATAAGGGACATGAAAATTGACGGAGTATCCGGTGGTATTTCCGGAATACCGTTTGATTTTTTCACTTATCATGCTGAAACAATTGAAACGATCGGTTATAAAAACCTGAATGCATATAACAGCATCTGGATTTTCTTTCAGGGAAAAACTACTCATTTATCCTTTTTGGGTTTTGAATCACAGAGGGAACTGGTGCGGGTTTGTAAAAACATTTACCGTTATGGAAACCCCGGACAGCTTAGTGAGGCTAAAGGATTTATTGCAAATGATATGAAGGACGGTTCCAGGGTAGTTACGTTCCGGCCGCCATTTTCCGACCGGTGGGCATTCTTTGTCCGGAAACATGACAGTATTCTGGATATGGATATACATAATATAATTACGGATGAAGGGAAGGAGATACTGGTTGATGTTTTAAAATGGATGGTCAGAGGATGCCTGGTAATTGTAATAACCGGAGAAATGGGAAGCGGTAAAACCACTTT
>JAATEU010000004.1 GCA_015655565.1 Clostridiales bacterium | reverse complement strand
ATAAGCATCATCTATTTCCACAAATTGATATTCATTGGAATTCCATATAATAATTTCCTCACAGAAGCGGCTTAAATGCATCATAATAATTGATAAGGCACTTAAAAATTCAATGACATAATCCCGGTCGGAAACGGAATCCATACTGTTCAGGGTAGGTCCGTTAAAGCCTAATATACGGGCCGTATAATTACGGTCAAGGGGATAGGTGGTACCGGCAAGTGCACCGGAACCAATAGGGGAGTAGTTCATCCTGTTATAGATATCCGTAAGCCTTGCGTGATCCCGTTTAAACATCTCAAAATATGCACCCATATGGTGTGCCAGGGTAATGGGCTGGGCTTTCTGCAAATGTGTAAAGCCCGGCATAAAGGTTTCGGTATTTTCTTTCATGATAGTTTGAAGGACACATAATAAATCCTTCAACAGTTCCTTAATTTGGAGAATCTCGTCCCTGGTATATAATTTCATGTCCAAAGCTACCTGATCGTTCCGGCTTCTTCCGGTATGAAGCTTTTTGCCTGTTTCCCCCACCCGTTGGATTAAAGTTGCTTCTACGAAGCTGTGAATATCTTCATGTTTACTATTTATAAGGAGGGTACCGTTTATGATATCATCCTTAATGCCGGATAAGCCGGTAATTATGGTTTCTTTTTCCTCATCAGTTAAAATACCCTGTTTTGCCAGCATAGTCACATGTGCTATGCTTCCTTCAATATCCTGACCGAAGAGTTTCCGGTCAAAGGATATGGAGGCATTAAAATTATGCACTAACTGATTGGTTTCTTTTGTAAACCGTCCGCCCCAGAGTTTCATGTTGGATTCCTCTTTTCTTGTAGTGTTTAATTATACGTATTTTGGTTTAATTATACAATGTATAAAGTGAATGATCAATATGGGACAGTTAAAAAGTTATATTAATTCAAATCGTATAATTTTTTATATTTTTCCGTCAGGTATTTTACATAATAATCCGCATTTAATTCCTCGTCCATCATTTCCTTAAGAAGTTCATTCGTGTTTTTTGTTTTGCCGTATTTATGAATATGAGTGTTAAGATATTCACGTATCGGAGTAAGGTTTCCTTCCGTTAAGTATTCTTCTAAAGGCATAATCTCTTTCATATGGTAATAGATTTGTGCGGCGATTGCACTTCCGATGGCATAGGAAGGAAAATAGCCGAAACTTCCGCCTGCCCAATGTATATCCTGGAGAATGCCTTCCCCATCATCTTTTGGTTCAATGCCTAAGTATTCTTTATATTTTTCATTCCAGATTTCAGGTAAATCCTCCGTCTTAATTTCATCTTCAAAGATTATTTTCTCTATTTCATAGCGTATCATAATGTGGAGCGAATAGGATAATTCGTCCGCTTCCGTACGTATTAAGCCGGGAGCTGCCTTATTAATGCCTTTTATAAAGTGGTCCAAGGTTATGTCCTTTAACTGGTCAGGGAAGGTTTCCTTCAGCTTAGGAAACAAAGGAGTCCAAAAGGCTTTACTTCTTCCGATAATATTCTCAAAAAAACGGGACTGTGATTCATGCATTCCCATGGAAGTTCCGGTTCCTACCGGTGTTTGGGTAATTGCATCATCAATGTGCATTTCATAAATGCCATGACCGCTTTCGTGTATAATTGAGAAAATTGCACTTTCTAAATTATTTTCATGAAAATGGTTAGTAATACGTACGTCATGGTTATGGATATTTGTTGTAAAAGGATGGGCGCTTTCCGCAATGACGCCCTTATTAAAATCAAAACCAACGTAGCCGCTGACATATTTACAGAATTCTTTTTGCTTGTCTATATCATAATGGAGGTAATTATAGGACTTATCCACAAAATCTTTTTTTCCGGCAACTTCCTTTAATAAAGAAATAACCGCGTCTTTTATTTTATTAAAGAATTCATCTAATTTCTCCATGTTGAAGCCTTCTTCAAAATCATCCAGCAGAATATCATAGGGCTTTTTATCCTTCCGGCCACGGTATCCGGCAAATTTTTTCAGGTAATAAATAATTTCTTCCAATGTGGGAGAATAATCCGTAAAGCATTTCTTTTGCCTGGCTTTTGACCAGATACCGGAGGCTTTGGCCGTTAATTCGCTGTATGCCTGATATTCAGCAGGTGGTATGTGCTCCATTTCTTTAAAGGATTTTTTTATGTCTTTTACAATTGCTTTCTGATTGAAGTTCAGGTCTTTCTGTTCTTTTTCCTCGCTTAGCTTTTGGATAAGTTTCTTGACATCATCATTAATCAGGTTTGTAAAATATTCATTTGAGAGGATGCCAATGGTCTTGGAAGTATAAGTCATGGATTCCTCAGGAGCCAATGTTTCCGCATCCCATTCAAATAATGTAAGGGCGGCCTGAAAGGCCATTACCTTATCAATCCGTTTCATTAATTGTTCGAAATATTTATTCATAGATTAATTTACCTTTCCATTCCATTTATTTGATTTATAGTATATCATATTTTTTCTTTAAATATCAACAAAAGACCAAAAAGTAAGTCGGCTGATTGTTACAGTTCAGCCTATGGTACCGCGAGGTGTTTT
>JAATEU010000590.1 GCA_015655565.1 Clostridiales bacterium | reverse complement strand
GTTTTGCCGTCACCGGTGAGGGATAAAAACTGTTTAGGCAGGTTTTTTCTGCTTTTTGGCCAGAAGCGTTCACCGCGTCCACCAGCCATTATTAGTGCTGTTGTTTTCATCTGTTGTCTATTCTCCCTTAGTCATTTGATTATTTTCCTAATAATATAATACATGATACGGCATGATATAGCAAATAAATCTTACAAAAAGCAAATAGCTTAAGGGTGACTGTGAATGGAGAAACAATGGAAAGTTGACAAATTTATAAGGATGTTTTAATATAACATTTAATAAGTAACTGGATAGATAATGTGAGATTATGTATAATTAAATCCAGGAGGAGCGGTGATTATGAAAAAATAATCATAACTTATTATAAAAAGCAGTGATAGGTTGTTGAAATTATTAATTTATTAATCAGTGTGTAAGTATACAATAAAACTGGTAATTATAAAACGTAGTCATTGAAAAGGAAAAATTATGAATCAAAAAGAATTGGCCAAAATTGCAGGAGTTTCTAGTGCTACTATATCAAGAGTTATTAATGATGAGCCAAATGTAAAGCCTGAAACGAAAGAATATATTAAAGCAATAATTCAAAAGTACAATTATGTTACAAATATTAATGCAAGAAATTTGAGAGCTTCGTCTTCCAAAACGGTAGGATTCTTAATTTCAAATTTTAATAATCCCTTTTTTGTTACGATTTATCAAGGTATTGAATCAATTTGCAGACAACATGGATATATAGTAATTGTAGGTATTACGAATGAAAGAGCGGAAGACCAGGAAAAAGCGATAGATTTATTTTTGAGTTACCAAGTCAGTGGAATAATAGGTTCATTTGTAGATGTGGATATGAAAACACTTAATAAGTTGCAAAAATTTAAAAAGAATGTTATATCATTAGATCGAGAATTTGATATATTTGATTTTGATACGATTGTGATTGATAATGAATATGGTGGAGTTGAACAGGTGAATTACTTATATTCGCTTGGACATAAAAAAATAGCGGTGATTTATGGAAAATTGGATTCACCTGGTAAAGAGCGTTTAAATGGATTTGAAAAAGGAATGGCTCAAAACGGCTTAGGAAGCAGAGAGGAGTATAAAATTTGTGGTAATTATAATGAACAGGATGCATATTATGCAACTATTAAATTACTACAGTTAAAAGATCCGCCTACAGCAATTTTAGTACATAATAATTTAATGTGTATTGGGGCTTATAAGGCATTAAAAGATTTAAAAATAGGTATTCCAAAGGATGTTTCTCTAATAGGGTTTGATAATTTTGAATTTGCTGATTATCTAGAACCAGGCATTACATTAATCAACAGACCAATTAATCAAATGGGTGAAATGGCAGGAGAAATGCTATTTGACAGGTTAAAGAACAAATATAATGGAGAGCCGAGACGTATTATACTTCCCGTGAAACTTAAAATAAACAACTCCTGTACAATCCCTCGGGAAAATGTATAACACTGATAACAAATAAATTACAAAATTTTCTTTAGACTTTTTTGAGATATTTATCTTGACATTTGATTGAGGATATGCTACGCTTAAAAAAAATATAAAATGTTTAATCGAAGGTGGTGTTTCATTAGTGAAAAAACTGCCTTTATTTTAAAACACATTGAAAATGTGTTTTTTAAAACCTTTAAATGTATACGTATACATTATAAAAGCACAGTTAAATAAGCACATTTATAGAAAGATATTATGAAATATGTAAACCATTACATCAAGGAGAAGAAATGAAAAATGAGAGGTTGGAAGAAATAATTTCAAAGCTGGTTGAAGAAAATCAAGCTCGTTTAATAGAAATATGCTCACGTCTCATCAATGTTCCAAGTGTTACCGGGGATGAGTTAAGAGTCCAATTAGAAGTTCAGAAACTGATGAAGGAGATGAATATGGAAATTGACTTCTGGATTCCCGATGATCAAAAAATTAGAGAATCTTCCTATTTTTCCGAGAATGGAGAATCGTTTCAAAATAGACCTGTTGTTGTAGGAATTTTTAAAGGTCAAAACACTGGAGAAGGTAGATCATTATTGGTGAATGGTCATGTTGACGTTGTAACGCCTGAACCGCTGGATAGATGGAATACAAACCCATTTCAGGCGATTATAAAAGACAATAAGCTTTATGGGAGAGGTGCTTCTGACATGAAGGGAGGTTTAGGAATGGCAATGTTCTGCGCGGAACTGCTTACGAAAAAACTTGGTAAAAATGATGGAGACATTACAAT
>JAATEU010000431.1 GCA_015655565.1 Clostridiales bacterium | reverse complement strand
GCTTTATTTCTTTCATAAGGTTTAATCTCAATGGGATGGCCTGTTTCATCCAAATGGATCTTACTTTCCGGAAAATCAAAATCGATGGAGCCCCGTTTTCTTCTCTTCTCCCTGAGAATGTCCGCAAGCTCAAGCATTAATTCAAACATAGGTACCAGTTCCTCATATACTTTTCTTTCAGCCTCATCGTGATCCTCTAAGATTTTTTTCACACTGGTATAGGTCATTCTCCTGTCTACACACAGAACGGTTTCCGCTATTTCGTGGCCTACTACATTCCCTTTTTCATCAATATCCATAAAACAGCTTAAGGCTAGGCGGTCCGTTCCTGCATTCAGGGAACAAATACCATTGGAAAGCTTATGGGGCAGCATCGGTATAACCCGGTCTACCAGATAAACACTGGTCCCCCGCTTAACTGCTTCTTTATCCAAAGGGGAATTCTCCGTAACATAATTCGTAACGTCTGCAATATGCACTCCCAGGTGATAATTATTACCTGCTTTCGAAATCGTAATCGCATCATCCAAATCCTTGGCATCTTCACCATCAATGGTAACTGTCTGAAGCTTTCTTATATCTTTTCTGCCTTCCAGGTCTTTATCCGTTATTTCATCCAGAACAGCTTCTGCCTGTTTCATTACCTCCTCCGGAAATTCCACCGGCAGGTTATATGCCATGATTACTGAAATAATATCCACTCCCGGATCATTCATGTGACCAAGAATTTCTATAATCCTGCCCTCCGGATTTTTGTCCTGACCGCCATAATCCACAATCTTAACAACTACTTTATGGCCGGTTACGGCACCTTTCGTATGTTCTTTGGGAATAAATATATCTTTGCCGAATTTTTGGTTATCGGCTATCACAAAACCGTAGTTCTGGCTTTTCTCAAAAGTCCCTACAATGGTACTGTTGCTTCGTTCAAGAACCCGTATGATTTCTCCTTCTTTTCTCTTTCCTGTCCTGTCTTTTTTAACATTGACCATAACCTTATCATTATGCAGGGCGCCCTTGGTTGCATTTTCAGGAATAAAGATATCCTCTTCTTCCCCTTCAACAATAACAAAGCCAAATCCCCTCTGGGTACCTGAATAAATGCCCGTCCTGGTATTGGCATCCGCTATTTTATATTTTCCTTTCGTATCCTGTTCAATTTTACCTTCCGACTGTAAGGCTTCTAAAACTTCCCTTAATTCTTGTCTCTCATCACGGGGAACTTGTAAAACACTGGCCATTTCCTTAAATTTCATGGGCTGATAATCTTTACTATTTATAAATTCTAATAAAATTTTCATTTTTTCGTCCAAAATCACTTTATCCATTCTGCCTCCATTCATTCTAAATCTCTATCGTCTAAAAATGAGATTGTGCAAACGTTTAAATCCCACGGATCATTTGTATGCAACACATGTTTAGATACCTAAGCTTCATTTATAAGGTAGTATACCATAATTCTCCTGTAATTAATACACTAATTTATTCAGGATGCTTTTATACCATGTCAGCAATCTAAGAAAATTGTGATATTTAAATTCCCGGGATAAAATACTGCTTCCTCCTTCCCAGCCTGAAACCAAATCATATTTCGAGCCGTCTGATGAGTATCCTAATTATCCGTTATATTAAACCACCGGGCATATATTGACAGCCCATGGCACATTCATCCGCATATGCTTTATCAGCGAAAAGCCTAATAGGACACTGCCTGTCAAAAGCGGAGGCACCAAGCTTATTTGCGCTGCGCGCCGAGTGGGCATCCTGCCTGGAAAGCTTTTTATACATAGAGAATTCACGGGATTTTCTTTATTTAAAATTTGTAAGGAACAACTAATTATTTATCTTACATAAGTACCTAGTTTAATTATATCTAAATACTCGTTATATTCTTTAATATATTTACCTGCATGTTTTTTAAAGTAATCCATATCACCATCATAATCGCTCAGAATCATTTGCCCAATGCGATAAGATACCAAGTGCAGTAAATCCATAATACTTTGGATATTAATATCTTTCCTGACATGATTCATATTAAGATTTTTCAGAAATTGTTCATCATATTCATTACGTATAAAAGCAATTTCCTGTTTAATTTCCGGCGGTATATTCAATTCTGCTTTAAATAGAAATACTATGATATACGGATTCTCTTTTAATACTACTTTATAAAACTCCCCTAAACAGTTAAATAAATCAAAAAACTCAGTCAGTTTTCCATTTGAAAATAACTTTATAAATTTATCATAAAAAATTTCACATAAGTAATCTACAAGATACAAATATAAGTGCATTTTACTCTTAAAATAAAGAAATAAAAGACCTTTCGAAACACCAAGTCTTTTAACAATTGTATTTGTTGAGGTATTCTCATATCCATTTTTTGCAAATTCCTCTATACATACCTGCAGGATTTGTTCTTTTCGATCTAGCGGTAAATTTTCAAAAGTCTCATACATAATTTTCCCTTCGTTTTTTCACATTTATTTTTAAAATAAAAATTTAGATATACATGATTAGAGAATTATTCTAAAGTACATAATTCATGCATTTAATATAACCAAAAATAAATGGTATGTCAAGAAAGCTTTAAAAAGACAAGCTTTCTGACATACCATTTTCAACATTACATGTTATTATTGGAAACCCTTCTCAGAGGTTTCTTTTTTAAAGGTTCATTTCCGCAGCTATAGAGTTAATCCTCTTTTCATCCATTCATACTTTAAGTATGCCTGTATAAACTCATACTCTGAAACGTATGTATTTGTCTCCTGGCTCTGGTATTTTGACATTTCATTCTCAAGTTCCAAATCTGAAATCTTTCCAAAATCATGTTTTATTATTGCATAATCTTTATTGGCACCTGTCTGTTCAAGTTTCTTCTTTTCTTGTTCAAAAGACATCTTTTTACGTATTACATCCTCACAGGCTTTATAAAAGGAAAAGGACACTTCCCGTTTCGTCTCTTCAAGCTTAATTTCCTCGTTTGCAAGGTTATATCGTGATGCCTCTTCGCTCAGGCTATCTCTATACTCCGAACGGTTCAGAATTCTTTCCTTTGTTTCCCGCTCAAGAGTCTGTAGAGTTATGGTGTAATTATTATCAAATACGGTCTCCAGGTCCTTGTTAAATTCCATATCATTCAAATTATCAGATACGGGTTTTAATTCGGTATCTACAATCAAAACAGAATCATAACTCTTGCCTAACATAAGGTCAAGTTCACCTATAATCGCATTTTTCTGGGTCTTTATGTCATTTAAGCCCATTTCAACCTCACTAATCTGAAGTTCCAAAGAATTTATCTCTGTTTTTGTTATTTTGTCCAGAGATTCTTTCACCTTGGCAATTTCAAGCTGTTTTCCCATAAATTCAACTTGATTCTTTAAATCCGTTTCCTTGTTCCATAAAATATTGTATGTTATATAAAGGTTTTGCGCAGTCCACACCAATTGGCAGCCGGTCATCTTTGACTGAATCCTAAATTTTTTAATGGCATCTTTCATATCTTCCGCCTGATCATCTAATGTGACCTGCTGGTCTCTTAAAGATTTTCTGCTTGCTTTAATACTAGCCTTGTTATACTCATAAATGCCAATGAGGGCATCATAGTTTAATTTGATATGATTTACTAAATCCTGGTCTCCGTCAATTTTTGTTTCAAGACTGGCCCTATCTTCCTGTAATTTCTTTATTTGAAGTTCCAGTATTTTAATTGCATCTTCCAGCTCATCCTTATCAT
>JAATEU010000003.1 GCA_015655565.1 Clostridiales bacterium | reverse complement strand
TTTTGATTTTCAAAGTGTAATATACTTAGTGCCGAATCATTAATAAGAGTTATTCTGCCCAAATGATCAACGGCTACCAATCCTTCATGAATAGCATCAAGAATTCCCATCTTTTCATTATAAAGCTTTGTAATTTCCTCCGGTTCAAGTCCCAGCAAAGTATTCCTTATGCTGTCAGCCAATAAAAATGCTCCTATGATACCAGCCGTCAGCCCCCCAAGTCCAATCAATATAATATATAAAACAGCGGTATGCTTCGCTCTTTCAATACTTTGGGTGAGCGTACCTACACAAACAAAACCCAGTTCTGTCTTATTGTCTGAATCATAGATAGGAGTAAAAGCCCTTAAGGATTTACCCAAGGTTCCCGTAGCTTCGGAAATATAGGTTTCTCCCTTTTCAACTGCCCTTTTTTCATCTCCTCCCACAAACTTTTTCCCTATCATTTCAGTGTTTGGATGGGAATACCTCATTCCCTCCGTGTCTGCAACAATGATATACTCAACCTGTTCTAAATGATTCAGCTGCTCTTTTACGTAAGGTTGAATACTTCTGCCCGGATCCTTAGCTTTCAGTGCAGATATGATCTCTGTGGAATGTGCAACCATCCCTGCCACATTCATAATATTGGTTCTGGCTTTACTTTCAATATTTCCGGTCATCCAGGAAGCTACAAAAGGTATGATGACTGTTATAGATATAAACACTACCATAATTACTAATAAAGTAAGCTTTGTTTGCAGTTTCATCGTTTTTTTCATTTCATTACCTCAGGCTGCTTAAAGTAAATTTATTTTCATATTATAAATGTAAAAACACGGAATCATAAAAGACCATATATTCAGCAAAAGAATTATAACAGGAACAAGTAATTATGTCTATTATAGCTCTTCTTTTCCATATTGTCTGCTATTTTTCCGTGTCTCATTAAAATATCCATCTAACATTTTTACTTACTTTACACATAAATTCATTTTGTTATGCCGCTTTTATCAGGCGGCAGATTTATGATTCAGCTTTTTCATTTTATTATTTCTAAGGTATTTAAATGCGTAAGTAACAATAAACGGGCAAATAACAGCAGATACTACACAGGCCGCTGCAACTTGTGCAGTAGCTGCCGCTGCAATGGCAGCTAAGGCCGGATCTGCTGCTGCAACGGCAGCCGGCGTCGCTACCGCATTACCTGCTGTTGACCCTGTTGCTAATCCAATGACAGGCTCTTCTTTGAATAATTTTAAAAGTACATAAGCCCCAATTCCGGTAAAGGCTGCTATAATTCCTAAAAGAATCCCCGGACCCCCGGCTTTTACTATCGTATCAAGATTCATTCCCGCTCCTAACGGAAAGGAAAAGAATGGGATTAGCAATAATTTACTGCTTCCAAGGAAGACTCTCATATCAGAATCAATATTACCTAAAATCATTCCTATTACTATGGGAACGATTACTGCAACAAGCGACATAACAGGAATTTGGGCAAGTCCTGAAGCCCCCAGGGCAACTAAGGTAAAAAATGGGCCGTCTTTTAAAGACAATAACGCATAAGCACCTACATCCGTTTCATCACCGTATTGTGAAGCAAGGGATGCATATAATCCGCCGTTGCAATTAGTTAATGCTGCAAGGATTGCCAATGGGGATAACCCTAACACTCCGGCAGGTCCAAAAACTTTTCCCACCAGTATTCCGATAGCGGCACCTACAATAAATTTTCCTGTTATTAATAAGGCTCCTTTTTTTAATGCCTTTGGTGCTAATTTAAAATGAATTTGCGAACCAATTAAAAACATAAAACAGGCCAAAATCGTTGAAGATGCTGTTTTACTGAACAAAGCCGTTGTAAAACCTCCGATTTCCAAAAATTGCGGAAAAAATGTATTGACTAATACTCCTAAAAAAAGCGGGACAACCATCATACCGCCCGGAATTTTATCAAGTGTTTTCTTAATAGGTATTTGCATAATAAAACCTCCATTTATAATTTTATCCAAATTGATAACATCATTTTTATTTCAATTCAGTTTCACTTTACCGATTTACCTTGCTGCACCGGTTCTTATTGCCGCCTCTTTTATTGCTTCTGCTACATTAGCCGCTACCGTTTTATCCAATGCACCGGGTATTACATTGTTCTCATTCAAATCTTCTTCTTTTATCATGGAGGCTATGGCATAGGCTGCCGCAAGCTTCATTTCTTCATTAATTTCTTTGGCCCTGACATCCAATGCTCCTCTGAATATTCCCGGAAATGCCAGCACATTATTAACCTGGTTGGGGAAGTCTGATCTTCCTGTCCCAATTACCCTGGCCCCTGCCGCTTTTGCTTCATCCGGCATTATTTCCGGAGTTGGGTTTGCCATAGCAAATAATATCGAATCCTTATTCATTGCCCTTACCATATCCTGACAAACGATTCCCGGTGCTGAAACGCCTATAAACACATCTGCTCCTGCTAAAGCATCTGCTAAAGTTCCCGTAATGTTTTCCGGATTCGTTACCTTTGCCAGTTCCTTTTTTGCATCATCTACATTTTCAATTCCTCTGTAAAGAATACCAACCTTATCGCATGCAATCAGATTCTTTACTCCGGAAGAAAGCAATAATTTGGCTATTGCTGTTCCGGCAGCTCCTGCACCATTTATAACAACCTTGATCTCTTCAATTTTTTTATTCACTACTTTTAAAGCATTCAATATTCCGGCAAGAACAACAATTGCGGTTCCATGCTGATCATCATGGAATACAGGTATGTCAAGTTCCTTCTTTAATTTTTCTTCCACTTCAAAGCATCTTGGCGCTCCTATATCTTCCAGATTGATACCGCCAAACCCAGGAGCGATCAGTTTTACCGTTTTAACTATTTCATCCACATTCTTCGTATCCAGACAGATTGGAAATGCATCAACATCTGCAAATTCTTTAAAAAGGATTGCTTTACCTTCCATAACAGGCAAACCTGCCTCAGGTCCTATATCACCTAACCCCAATACCGCTGTTCCATCTGTTACGACTGCAACCAGATTCCCCTTGGATGTATACTTATAAACGTTTTCCGCATTCTCATGAATCCTTCTGCAGGGTTCCGCAACTCCGGGAGTATAAGCTAAACTTAAATCTTCTCTTGTTTTAACTTCTACTTTTGATTTTATTTCTATTTTCCCCCTATGCTTTTCATGCAATTTTAAACTTTCTTCAAAATAGTTCAATTTTTATACCTTCCTTTCCGATTTTTTGTTAATTTTGCAAATGTTTGCTGCGAGTAAATAATAACATTTATCCCGAATCATTAAAATATTACAAAAATTAAAAATATATTATGGTCATATTGAACACTTTGACATATAATTAACAACTATCTTGTGTTGATCATGTTCCGATCCGGCTTGTAAACAATGGCATTCTAATATAGATAAGTACATGTCAAAAAACTCCCCTTGTTTCATAACAAGGGGAGTTTATCCAGCCCAATTCTGTAATTAAAATACATTCATTTAAATCAAAAACTTTAGTAAATGCATATTAGAGAACATCTTTTCTGTCAGAGAAACAAAAACAGATTTCCTTTACGGTTATGCACCGCAGCAATTCGGATTAAACCTGTATAGCTTTGAAGGCCTAATCCCTGTTATGCGGAGCCAACCATCCACCCGTATCCGGGCCTTTTGCCAGGATGCTGTTATCATTTCCCCATAATGGTTTTAAGTGAGGGGAAAGCTGATAACTCCGTTTGATAAAATCAAAATCTGTGGTATCTCCAAATCCTTCCTGTTGATATAAATCTCTTGCATAAGGCCATAAGTTTTTAAAATCCGCCAAACGGTTCCGATTGGCACGAAATACCTGATAATAGACTAGGTCAAAGCGGGCAAGCGTCGGATATAAACGGACATCGGAATCGGTTATTTTATCGCCGAATAAATATCTTTGACCAACTTAATGTAATCCTCTTTAAATGGAAATCCCTTTTGTGCCCAAAGAGCGTTGGCGGTATTCAATTCAGTTGATACTTCTATCCGCCAGGCCGCACTATCAGAAGGAAGATGCAAGACCGCACGCATCTGATCTGCTGTTTGATGACGCGCCCCTTCATAGGCCATGC
>JAATEU010000116.1 GCA_015655565.1 Clostridiales bacterium | reverse complement strand
TTATTTACTGTAAGCAAAATGTTTATGAATCCAAATTAAAATTATATGAAATTGAAAAAGACTATGATAATACAAATTTTTTCCGGGCTTCAAAGTCCATAATATTAAATATTGCTAAAATAAAGAGCATCAGTCCTGCATTTTCAGGGCGGTTTGAGGCTTTGCTGTTTAATGGGGAAAAGGTGGTCATTTCCAGACAGTATGTACCGGAGCTGAAAAAAAGGCTTGGATTATAAGGAGGCGCTGTATATGTCACTATTAAAAAATATGTTACGGGTTTTTATTTATGTTACGGCAGGAAATACCATAGGAGCGGCGATTTTTCTTACCTTATTTTACCGTGACATCCAATTCTCATATGGTTTTCTCTGGCAGTTTATCAGCATTGCGGCGGTGTGTGCTTTCAGTACTCTGATTTTCTGGTCTAGAAAGGAACTTAGTAAGAAACAGATTGCAATACGGTATGTCTTACATTATGTGTACAATAACTTTGTGGTCGTAGGCGGAGCCTTCCTTTATAAATGGCTTGAACCGGGTCAGATTATAAATATTGCTTTCATGTTTTTCTTAGTTGCCGCTGTATATATTTGTATTATAACAGCGATGTTTAAAAATGATGAGAAGACAGCAGAAGATCTGAATAAGAAATTAAGAAAATATAATGATAGCAAAGAAGAGTAGGACTGTCTGCCGATTGCCTGTCAGCCTTTTTATTCCAAGAAGTTAAAAATGAACTTTTTAATTAAATTCCCAATGAATTAACAAGTATAAAGAAAAAAACTTTTTAAGTTAAATGGGTACATAAAGCGGGCATTATTAAGATGGCTGACAGGATTGTAAAGAAAACAGGCAGGGTAAAACCAGGTATAAATTTCAGGGCTATGTTTTTCCTTATGAAAATGAACCAAAAAGCGAATGACTGGAATCTTGTTTATAAAGACTACTGGATAAAAAAAGGCTGGCTTAAAGGCCGTTAAATAAAAGAAAGGAGGTCAGCAGGTTTCCCCACTGACCAATTATGAAAAAAAACTGTTAATAACAAGGTGTGCGTCCTTGATAATTTAAGTATAGCGTTCATTTGTGTACAGGGTTTGAATGAATATTGAAATAAGTATGAACTTTTTTAGAAGATGTGAAATTGACTGGAAATTAAACTGTTATGAAGGAGGAAATAAAATACCTTAGTATACTCTATAACGCCAGAACCGACTATAATGCCAGTAATGATATAGGCGAAATTAACAGCAGAAAAGGCAAGAATAAGAAAAAACGGATAATATATTGGAATAAATAAAGATTAGCCCGGGATTAATTTTCCGGGTTATTTTTTTATAACAAATTATTCGAAGCAGTAGAAGTGCACTTTGATATGGCTGAGGACAAAATGAAGCAGGACCGGGAGATAAATTTCTTTTATTTCTAAGCATAGGATTGTAAAAGAAGCAATGAGTGAAAAAATAATTTTTATACATAGGTATTTGTGGGTAATATACACATTTATCTAAGCTATTATGTGTATATATATGGTTTTATGAGTAAAAACTATTGACTTTGTGAAAAAAAGTTTTATAATATAATTATCCGATTGGATCAGCAAACAAAAGGATGTCGGAAATAGTTATCATAATTACTAAATCATGATGGAAATTTCCAATAATGTGGTATGTATTGGGTGTTTGCTGAAATAAAATTTTATAATAAAACGGAGGAAATAGGTATGAAATTCAAGTCAATCATGAAAAAAGGTCTTGCTGTTGCGTTAGCAGGAACCATGGTGCTTGGTCTTGCTGCCTGTGGAAACAATTCTTCAGGCACAGGTTCAACAGGGGAAACAACAAAAGAAGCAAAAGAAGAAACTGTCAAAAAAACAACAGAAACAACTTCAAGCAGCAAGGGTGTGACGCTGGAGTTCCAGCAGTGGTGGGAAGAAGAACTTCCGGAAGGAACACTTCGTGCTATTTGTGACGAATTTACGGCACAGACAGGTATTACCATTGATTTATTAAGTAATCCGTATGCAGATACCAAGACCCAGATTGCAGCAGGTGCGGCAGCGGGTACGATGGCTGATGTAGTTGGCCTTGACGGTGCCTGGGTATATGATTTTGCAAAGCAGGGTTCTATATCAAACTTAAGCGAACTGATGTCATCTGACGGATATGATGACAGCCAGCTTTCCAGTCAGATTCAGGTAGATGGCAGCACTTATATGATTCCCGTTGTAAACTTTGCATATCCTATGTATGTAAACATGGATCTTCTGGAATCTGCAGGCATTACGGAATTACCTGCAAACTGGACTGAATTCAAAGCGGCTTGTGAAGCTGTTACGGAT
>JAATEU010000342.1 GCA_015655565.1 Clostridiales bacterium | reverse complement strand
GTTATTCCGGCATCAGCGGGGATATGGCCGTGGCTGCCCTGATTGACCTGGGTGCTGATGTGGAGGTTTTAATGGACGGATTAAATAGTCTTAATGTGGACGGATATAAAATCGAAATCATCAGAAAAGCAAAAAACAGCATTGATGCCTGTGATTTTAATGTAATACTTGACGAACCGGAGACTGATTACCATACGGACGCAATTCCTAATAAAGAACATCCTCATGAACCTGCATATTCTCATGAATATGATACGGAACACGGATACACACATGATCATGAGGCCGGGCCTTCTCATGACCATAATACAGAGCATAGACAACACACCTACGCTCATAAAACTATACACAGACAGCCTCATAATCATGGACATATTCATGTTCATCTGAACAAATTGGAGGATAGGCGCATTCATTCCCACCATCATGAAATGAACCACTCCCATCTGCATTACGGCCACCATGAACACAGGAATTTAAATGATATTAATTCAATTATTGACGGAGCCGGCATTACAGAGAATGCCAGGAAAATTGCAAAAAGGATATTTTCCATTATAGCCGTTGCAGAGGCGAAAGCACATGGTATACCAATTGAGAAAGTGCATTTCCATGAGGTTGGTGCGGTAGATTCTATTGTTGATATCGCAGCCGCTGCAATCTGTCTGGATAATTTAAATATCAAGGAAGTAATTGTATCTGAATTGTATGAAGGAACCGGCCACATAAACTGCCAGCACGGTGTACTTCCTGTTCCGGTGCCTGCCGTAGTAAACATTGTCACAGAGCATCATCTGACCCTCCATATTACCTCTGTAAAAGGAGAACTGGTTACACCAACCGGTGCGGCAATTGTTGCCGCCATTAAAACCGTTGATACGTTGCCAAAAAAATTTAAAATCCTAAAACTTGGACTGGGTGCCGGCAAGAGAAATTATGAACAGACCAGCTTCCTCCGCGCCATGCTGATTGAAGACACAACTGCAGATACTGCCTCTGCCGCAATTCCGGATAAGGTATGGGTATTGGAAGCAAATATTGATGATTGCAGCGGAGAGGCTTTATCCATTGCTATGGAGGTACTATTAAAAAATGGTGCAAAAGATGTATATTATACTCCGATTTTTATGAAAAAGAACCGGCCGGCCTATCTGTTGGGGGTAATCTGCAGTACGGATAAAATAGAACTGCTGGAAGAAATAATCTTTACACACACCACCACCATAGGTATCCGAAAACATGAGGCTTTTCGGACAACTCTGGGACGGGAGACCAGGACGGTAGCAACACCCTACGGTGATGCGCTGATAAAGGTATGCACTTATAAGGATAAAACCTTTTATTATCCGGAATGTGAAAGTATTAAAAAACTATGTGCCGGATCCGGCAGGGATTATATGACCCTCTATAGTCTTGTCCAAACCCTGGCAGGTAAGTTACTCATTTCTTAACCGGTTAATCTGTGTGGCAATATAACCTGCCCCGAAGCCATTATCAATATTGACAACAGCCAGCCCTTCCGCACAGGAATTCAGCATGGTAAGAAGTGCCGACAAGCCTCCGAAGCTTGCACCATAACCCACCGATGTGGGTACTGCAATAACGGGTTTATCCGCCATACCGGCTATCACTCCTCCAAGAGCCCCTTCCATTCCTGCAACCGCAATAATACAATTCGCTTTGTGTATCTCATCCAGCTTGGATAATAACCGATGTATGCCTGCCACTCCAACATCATAAATCCGCACTACATTAGAACCAAAGAATTCCGCTGTCTGGGCCGCTTCTTCGGCAACGGGTATGTCCGAAGTCCCCCCGGTACAGACTGCAATACAGCCTTCTCCTTTCTTTTTTATCTTCTGTATGGACAGTATTCGGGATACCGGATCATATTCCACCATGGGCAATACTTTTTTTACCTCTTCATATTGCTCCATACTGGCTCTTGTTCCTAATACATTGGTATCATGTTCATAAAATTTAACAAAGATATCCTTCAGATGGGAAATGGATTTTCCCTGACAAAAAACTGCCTCACCAAAACCGGAGCGCAGGGTCCTGTGATGATCCAGCTTGGCAAATCCTAAATCTTCATAGGGCAATTTTTTTAAAAGTTTCTCCGCCATCGCAATATCAATTTCATTATTTTTAACCTGTTCCAATAATTTATACAAATCCATAAGTAATTCTCCTTTATGATCCGGTTCTCCATTCAATTTGTAATTACATTTTAAAGGATTTTTTCTGGTTTAGCAATAATTGTTTTTGACCAGGGGCGGTTTGAAAGTTTTATTCTGGCCCCATTAATTATATTATTACTGGAACTTTTAATCATGCCAGGATTATTATAAAGTTACTTCAAGTTAATTTTACTTTTGAAAGGAGCATTTTTTTATCATGAATAACAAAACGCATAAAATCGTTATCGCTGCATTAATGGCTGCTATGACCTGCATCGCAACTATGGTAATCAAGATTCCAGCTCCAACCGGCGGCTACATACACCTTGGAGACGGCCTCGTACTTTTATCGGGTATTATACTTGGCCCAATATATGGAGGAATTGCAGCAGGAATAGGTTCCATGTTTGCGGATCTTTTCTCCGGTTATGCAGGTTATGCAGCAGCAACCTTTATCATAAAATCTTTTGCTGCAGCAGCCGGCGGTGTCGTTTTTCATGCACTGAATGCCTTCTTTTCTAAATCCCGGATGAAATTGGTTTCTATAATCTCTGCCGGTATATGCGGCGGTATTGTAGTTACCGTCGGATACTTTATATTTGAAGCATTTATTATAGGCCTTGGACCGGCTGCCGCTTTTACCGGCATTTCATTTAATCTCGTTCAGAATTTATTTGGAATTATAGTATCAGCCCTTTTACTGCCGTTATTAATTAAAGTACCGGTTATTAAGGAGTTTATGGTGAAGGCTGTATAAAACTATAATAGAAAAAGACTGCTGCAATTTGAACTGCTCCCTTTCCGGCAAACAAAGCCTAAGCGGATATCCGCTGAAACAAGCAAGTCCAACCCCTGCCTAAGAGTCGGGTACTTCCTTGATAGGTTAAATAACATAACTGTTTACTGGAAAGGAAAGCACATCATTTTGCAACAGTCCTTTATGTAATACTAATTAAGAATTTGTCTGACGGACTTATGCCCTTTCTGATAAGCCGGAAATAAAACAAATACCTGCAGTTCTTGCGGAATTCTTAAACATGCATTAATCCATGGTGTATTTTAAAATTTTCTCAGCTTTTTCATATTGTCTGGCGCCTTGGGCTGATAACCAAGAAAAAGACAAGCTGAATTCGCTTCTTTTTGAGCAGTTTTTAAAGCTATCTGGGAAACTAACTTCAACGGTAATTCTTTCATGATTTTTTTCATATAGGTTTCACCTCCTTTTGATTAATTATATATTCCATAAATTTACTATCAATATATATTACATAATCGACAGATTTTATGTATAACTTACAGATCTCAAAATATAAATTTCAATATAACGATACAGCTGTTGTCTCCTGAAAGCTATTTTCATACGTTTTTCATGAAAATGCGGGATTCGGTTTATTAACCTGTTATTGAAAGGAATAATAATTTTCCAATAACTCTATTCTATTCTCAGATCCATCTATTTCAACAGCCAAAGCATATCCTGTTAAAAGATTTCTTTTATCAGCCCCGTATGCGCTAAAAGTATAATAAGGCAGACCATTGACATATTTTAAATCAACATTTTTAATTAAATAATTCTTATAATCCGTTTTTTCACCTGCATCCGGATTAATGTAAAATGCATTTTCCATCGCAGTATCAAATGATTTAACCGGCAAACGTTCAATCAACACGCTTTTATATAAATACATTTGGCATTCTGTACAGATTTTATCCTGCTCAAAATTCATTCTTACGTAACTCCCGGTGCGTTCCGTATCATACAGCAGATAACAGAATGCAGAATATTGCCCGTTTCGGCCTTCCACTTCATATTCCATCGTAATGTCATGATTAGTAAGGAAATCTTTTAATCCACTATCGTTTATAAATGCTTCAGACAAATCAAGAAATTCATCTTTATCGGTTATAATACTTCCCTGTTTTTTCGTTTTTATAGAATAGGCTCCCTCACCAATAACTTCAAAACTGTATTCTCCCCATCCGTTTTCGCTTAAATCACTTAATAATAAAGGCGAAAATGAATCATCAATCATTAACATTTCATTATCATAGGTATTCAGCAAATTACCAGACTCAAGAATATTTTCATCCGGTAATTGAAGATCACCTTTAAAATATACAATATTTTCTATATCACGTTCAGAAGCATCCTCCTGCATAGATATACCATTATTTTCATCAATCGTACTGTTAAAATTACCAGCTTCACTTATGGTGCCCTTATCAGCAACATGCCCTGATGCATCTGGAATCGTCATAAATTTAAGTTTTATAATTGTAAAACAAATTAATAAACCGCCAGCTAATATGACTATAAAACCCTTCTTTAAATCCATAATAATACTCCCCTAAAATTAAAATAAGGCTGCCTTCAAAAACTATTTAAACTTTTGGGACAGCCTCAATATCCATATTTATCTTGTCGAGTTCACAAAGTCAACTCCACCTGTTTCAGCATTAATTTTAACAAGGTAACTCATGCTGCCCCATTCCCTGTTTGTCTGCACATCCAGAATCGTTACCACCCATTCTATATTACCCTGGCTATATTCTTTATATGCATTAAGAGTATGGTCTTCCCTGTCTTCTATCCGGATATCGTAATCCTCCTTAATTGCTTTTGTGTTATCTG
Organism: Clostridiales bacterium; assembly: GCA_015655565.1. Lineage (GTDB taxonomy): Bacteria > Bacillota > Clostridia > Lachnospirales > Lachnospiraceae > Anaerocolumna. The sequence goes on along the minus strand of JAATEU010000342.1, from coordinate 6,616 downwards.
ATGACGGTTCCTCTGACAAATACGCATCCGATATAACAGAATCATCATCCGGTTCTAATTTAATTTCACTGCTGCCGCCTGTGGAAAGTTGGTTTTTTTCAACATTTTCCACTACACTTTCAACCGCATTATATGCTGCATTGACTGCACTATTTTCATCAATGAAGTCAGGCTCCGTCAATCTGGATTCTGAAATTTTACTTCCCCTGGAAACCAGAGAATCCAAATAACCGTCACTCGTAAGAATCACCGCAATTTTATTTCCCGTATAAAAATCATCTTCGATTTTTTCCCAAAGTTCAACGGTATAAGAAATGTAATCCTCCTCTCCTGATTCTTTCGTAAAAACATCATATTCCCTTTCAAAGAAACCAGGGCACGCATTATCTGCGATGGTAACTGCATATTCCTCTGCCTGTGAAGCAGAACCTATGAAATCAAACAGTGGCTCCCCTGGCTTTTGAGAAAGTAAAATTGCCTTAGTATTACCGGCATCTTCGGTTAAAAGATAAACATAATTATCATCATTAAATTCCACTAAATTTTCTTCAAAAAGTTCCTGATACCCAGTATCCTCCTTTACCGGCAAAACGGTTCCGTATTTGTTCTGCGTTACATCAGATATAAGTTCCATTCCCTGGCTGAACTCATCTGAAACGCTTGCATTAACATTATTTGCACCAAAAAGCAGCGTTAACGATACTACCGCTATTAATAAAACGCTCAGGATATTTCTTTTACTTAACATAATTCATACCTCCCCGTTAATTTATTTTCGTACTTGATGTTCCATATATTTTATACGAATCTACTTCTCCGTAATCAGAGTATTTACTGTAAGTGGCTGCTTTAGCCGCCGCTGCCGCCTCTGAAACCGTATCTCCTGAGCATAATCTGCTGAATAATTGTTCTTCAAAATAGGTAGCCTCTGCATCATATACTGAATTATAGAACCCCAGCGCACTTGAAGCACCCAAAGTTGACGTTGTATAGGAGAGTAGATTTCCATATCTCGAATCTGTCCGAGCGCTCATACAGGAACCATAATATGCAAGTTTCATTGAACTGAAATCTCCGCTTTTAAAAGATGCGGCCAGTGCGTAATTTGAGCTGTTACTTGAAACATTTTTTGCAGATATAGTAGTATCGTCATCACAAACTATCCGTCCGGCTACACCATGTGTGACTATCGCAAAAACTGCGTCGCTGCTCATTGCCTTGCGCACATAATATGCATGTATATCCTGGTATCTAATTGCGTCATATCCTATATTGCTTAAAGAATTTTGAATGGCTTCCGTTCCACCTGCTCCAACTCCGCTCCCTCCGTAGGCTGTGGATGTCATCCAATATATTTCACACTGTCCACTCACGGCATTTGCCGTTACAGAAGGTGAAAACGTTAATAACATTGCCAATAAAACCAATAAAATTTTCTTATTCATACTCGTCCCTTTCCTTTGCAAATTTAGATTTAAAATACATCAAAGACAACTGTAATTTGTACTTTAACTAACCACATCCTCCCCATTCGTATATAAATACAATAATTCCGGCAAGTCAAAGCGGATATTCCGGATCTGCTGCCGCTACCGGACCCCGCCTGGAAGCAGGGGAATTCCTTGATAGGTTAAATCTCTTTCCGTTTTTCATTTCCGTATTTCTGCCAGAATTTTTATAATCATATACCTAATTATTAGTAAAATATTTACTGGTTCTAAGTATTATTATCATTATTTTTCTTTCATTTTCAACACGAACTGCATAAATAACAGTTTTTTTGTATAACTTACAGAAAAAGGGAATATTTCATGCTTCCAAAAAAAATAAACGGCGTAAATAGCAGGTATTGAATTAAGTGAACTCCATACAATGATTTTTCAAACTCGCTCTAGCTGTTAAATATGATATCGCAGCTAAAAGTTCCCTGTTCCGCCTGCAGCATCATATTTCCATTATATTTCTTAATAACATTTTCCACATTAATAAGACCAATTCCATGATTATTTCCTTTTTTTGAAACTGGTTTTCCATGGGCCCATTTTTCTATTTCCTCCGAGCTATTTTCTATATGGATTGCCACAAAATCGTGAAAAGTATCTATCTTCATTTCAATAAACCTGTTTTGTGAAACCTTATTACATGCTTCTATTGCATTATCCAGCAAATTTCCAAATATTGTCGTAATTTCCATAGGCTCCATAAATTTAAGATCAACATTGCCCACCTCCAGGGCAAATTCAATATTATGATTGGAAGCACATTCCTTTTTATCATCTAATAAAATATTCAGAATGGGATGATTTGTATATTCTCTTGGTGCCAATGGTTCCAGGAGCCGGAGGATCTCCCTGGTGTAGCTTAAAGCTTTCTCTTCTTCCCTTGCCTCATATAAATCTTCTATCATTTTAATATGTTTATTAATATCGTGCAGGATTTTAACAGATTCATTGTATTTTTTCTCCTGCGAAGCATAATACTCATACTGCAACGCGGATTGCTGTTCCAGTAATTGCAGTTTCATCTTTAACTGATTATTTTCTTCCACAAATTTAACAAAGTACAAAAAATAAAAATCTGCAAATACAATACACCCCATATTGATAAGCAGCAGAAATCTTTCATTATCATTGGTAAGCTTTGAGATAACGGAAACTATAACCGCCAGATTTGCCAGACTATATACCGTAATGATAGTATGCACAAAATATTGCGAAGCTGTAAATTTGATTGGCTTATCTTCCCTCCAAAGCTTTATGATTACCGTATAATAGAAAAATAGCATGACTAAACTTGAAAATGTGGTTTTAAGACTAATCCGCATATCCGGCCGTATATTATGCAGCTCCGATTTTGAAAAAATAAATTCAAGTATTACAATTCCTACTGTTTCACATATTGATAAAACTAAAATTAATACCAGTATTTCAAATACCTGATTCAGTATTTTTTTGGTACCATTATAGTAAAATTTTATTATAATTATACTAAACATTAAAATCCAGCTTGCCAGCTTAACAAAAGGATAATCAACTAAATTGATTGTAAACATTACAATACACGCCATTATTTTTATTATATAATATAAGGCTTTACTATTATTATATACACGTTCATACCGTTCTTCTATAAACTGAAACAGCATTACAGAATTTATTAAACATGAAACAAATAATCCACTCCAAAATATAACATTCGTATCCATTTTTTCTCCTAAATATTTTTCTGTATAAATTTATTTAATTTCTTTCTAAAGTCTGAAGACCTCTTTTGGGATAAAGGAATTCTTTCTCCATTTTCTAAACAGATATCATAACCTTTGATTCCCGTCACATATTTTAAATTGACCAAATAGCTTTGATGACAGGCTTCAAAATTATATACCTTCATTTTATCCATCAGATCTTTCATTTTGTCTATGAAATAGTATTCTTCACTATTTAATTTTAGTCTGATTTTTCTGTTAACATATTCAAAATAGTAAATATCTTGTACCTCAAAATTTTTTATTTTACTTCCGAATCTCCTTTCTTCCGTATTTTCAATTATTTCAAATCTCATAACCTCTGCTTTTTCTCTTTCCTCACTTATCAACTGCACAACATCTCTTAATTGAGCTTCCATCTTTTCTTTTGCAACCGGTTTTTCTAAATAGGCAAAAGTATGGACATCATTTACAGCCTGTTTGAAATATTGCTGATAACGGGTAACGTAAATAATCTTAGCATTCCTATGTTTTATGCGCAGCTTCTTTCCAACCTGAATGCCATTTAATCCCGGCATAATAATATCCAATAATATCAGGTCGAACTTTTGGGCCACTTCCAATAGTTCTTCTCCTGAATTAAATTCTATAATGTTATATGGAATTCCAGCCATATTCAAATAATTTTTAATGATAATTTCTATTCTCTTTATATCCTCTGCATCATCATCACAAATTGCTATGAGAAACATTCCTTGTACCCCCCTCAGAAAATTCAGCAATTATAAGGATTTATATTTTAGTGATTCTACCCCGATATTAATTGTCAATTTACATGATTTCACTTCCTTTTGTATGCAATATTATATTTTATATTACATTACATGACGTTTTGCATTTTATTATATAATTTTGTCATACCATATACAATTGCTTTTACATATATAACAGATTTTTTGCATAACTTACAGACCGGCAGTAAAAAAGCCATGAACAAGCATTATCCTGGACAAGACAATACAACAATGAAATATAATAAAATAAGCCTGTCTCAAAATTCGGTATATGGGACAGGCTCTTGCTTTATTCTTTTAGTCAAAGCGGATATTCTTTGCCGGTTAAATAGTTAGGCACAAGCTGCTTAATCCTGGTCCTGATATCCTCCGTCTCTTCCTTTGCCGCCTGGTTTAATTTCTCTGCTTCTTTTATAATGGCTTCTTCATCCATATCAATGGGTTTGCCAATATGTATTAATTTATTATCCGTATCCTGAAAGCCTTCGTCATCCATTAACAGTTCCTCATACAGCTTTTCTCCCGGACGTAATCCGGTATATTCAATGGTAATGTCCCTTCCGGGTTCATAACCGGATAACCGGATTAAATTTTCCGCCAGTTCTGCAATCTTAATGGGTTCACCCATATCCAACACGAAGATTTCCCCTCCCTTGGCATAAGCTCCTGCCTGCAGTACTAAGGATACCGCCTCCGGTATGGTCATAAAATACCGTATGATATCCGGATGGGTAACCGTAACCGGACCGCCGCGGAGAATCTGTTCCTTAAACAAGGGAATTACACTGCCATTGCTTCCAAGGACATTGCCAAACCGTACGGCTACAAACTCTGTCTTAGAATGTTTATTAAAAGCCTGAATCAGCATTTCACAGATTCTCTTTGACGCTCCCATGACATTCGTCGGATTTACAGCCTTATCGGAAGATATGAGAATGAATTTCTCAACACCATAGGCATCCGCCGCTTTCGCCATTTTATAAGTTCCGCCCACATTGTTTTTAATTGCCTCATTGGGACTGTCTTCCATAAGGGGAACGTGCTTATGGGCTGCGGCATGGTATATGATATCCGGCTTGTATTGTTTCATGATCCAATCCATCCGGTTTGAATTCCGGACGGATGCAATCAAAACCACCAGATCCAATCCGGGGTATTCACTTTTTAATTCCTGCTGGATAAAATAGGCGTTATTCTCATATATGTCAACAATAATCAACTGCTTTGGCTCATGTTTTACAATCTGCCTGCATAATTCACTGCCGATAGACCCGCCGCCGCCCGTAACCATTATAACTTTACCTTTGACATAATTCATAATACCTTCCACGTCAGTCTTTACCGGCTCCCGGCCTAATAAGTCCTCTATTTCAACATCCCTTAACCTGGTGATGCTTACCTCTTCGTTAATTAACTGATACATGCCGGGCAGGATCTTAAGCGCACAGCCTGTCCCCTTGCAGATTTCAAGAATCTCCCTTATAACTTTTCTGGAGGCAGAGGGCATTGCTATGAAAATATCCGTAATCTCATGTTTTTCTGCAGCTTCCAGAATCTTACTTCGATCCCCTACTACCTTGACGCCCTGAATGTAGCTTCCTGATTTATCTTTATTATCATCAATGGCACAGATGACGATCCCTTTCACATAGCCGCTGACTGCAATCTCCCTGATAATGGAACTGCCGGCTTCTCCTGCCCCTATAATCATAATCCGGCTCTGTGAAATATCACGATAACGTTTGGATAATCTTCTTGCATAGCGGTAACAGAATCTGCTGATACTGATTAAACCCATCATAAATAAAGTACTGAGGGGGTAGTAGCTTCTTGGGACATGGATAAGTAAGATAAAATGCATGCCAATAACCTGCAGCATTCCCGAAAATGTACAGGCAAATATGATATTAACCAGTTCGTCAATTCCTGCATATTTCCATAGGCTGTTATAAAGACGGAACAGGGAAAATATAATAATGGTGGTTACCGTATTCACTATAGTATAGGACAGTACCGCCTCCGCATAGTTGGTAGGAATCTGCCCCAACCGGAAATCAAAACGGATAAAGAGGGCGGAAAAGGATGCAATATTAATTAAAATAGCATCCAGAATAATCAGGAACAGCCTTCGTATAAATAACTTTTTATCATTAATAAATTTCTTCAACTTTAACTCCCATCTGCATACTTTGGCATGCATACCACCGTTACGCCTCATTCCTCCGCCTTGCTCCAACGCAAATATCAAGCCTGAATTAAGCAAAACTTACACAACACTGTACTAATTATTTTAGCATATAAAACAGGCAGTTACAAGATTTGGTGATAAGAAATTTGCTTGTTTCGGTAAAGCCTAAGAAGGGGAAGACTTCCTCGACAGGTTAAAATACACTTTTACTGCCAGATTATATAATCCTGTTTTTTTCAGGAAAGGTACTGCTGCTTTTTTGATGAATCGTTGAATTACAGATAATTTACCATAATTCTCAATCATTGCAGCACTGTCTTTTTCCAAATATTCCCGCCAGAATAAAGACCTTTTGGGTGAGGCTTTGCTGGGCAGTTCAAATATAGCCTGATAGAAAGCAGTATGGTCACTTTTTATAAGATAAACATC
>JAATEU010000201.1 GCA_015655565.1 Clostridiales bacterium | reverse complement strand
ACCTGCCCTGTATGTGATAAATATTTTAAGTCTAAAACAGTAAAAACCGGTAAGGTTAAGCTTATTTCTGCCGATACGGATTTAAGACCTAAATATCAGGTTGTGGATTCACTGAAATATGATGCGGTTGTATGCCCGCACTGTGGTTATGCAGCCTTAAACCGTTTCTTTAATTTTATGACATCAGCACAGGCAAAGCAGATTAAAGATCAAATATCCTCTTCCTTTAAGGGGATTGAAAAGGAGGAAGAGGTCGTTTCTTATGATGATGCAATTGCCAGGCATAAGCTGGCTTTAGTAAATACCGTTGTAAAAAGGAGCAAGTTAAGTGAACGGGCTTATACCTGTTTAAAAACGGCATGGCTGCTTCGGGGAAAAGCCGAGAATATACTGGAGGAAAATACAGCTGCTGACAATAAAGATACTATCCGGCAATTACAGCAGGAAGAGCTGGAATTTTTGACTAATGCTTATGAAGGCTTTGTAGAAGCATTTTCAAAAGAAATGTTCCCTATGTGTGGAATGGATGAAAATACCATGACCTATTTAGTGGCAGACCTGGCACGAAGAATCGGAAAATATGATGAATCCGGCAGATGGATATCTAAGGTTCTGATCTCCAGGGATGCGAATGAACGAATCAAAACAAAGGCAAGAGAATTAAAAGTTTTATTAAAACAAAATTATTAAGTTATACAATAGCCTGAGCCTGCCTCCAATCGGGGAGGGCAGCGTTCTTAACATAAGCTGCCGGGGGCCTGGAGGGCCGCATTATTTAAGGACACTGTTGGTTTTATTTATGGATCTTGGAAGTGCATCCTTTGAGTTCTTCCAGGACTCATTAACATAACGGTAATCAAATTTATCTATAAACCATTCTAAATCTTCCCTGACTCGTTTTATATTATTTAAATAAATGGCATTCAATGATTTAATAAAGTCTTTTGCCTTATCACCGCCAAGATGTCTTTGCACTTCCTCATAAAGAAGACCGTAATGTGAAGTACAGAATCCTTTTGACTGCCTGAATTTATTACGAAAATTGGAATCATTTTTATAAAGCGTGAATATGGTATCAATATAGCGGTTAAATGTGCCGTTGATTTTATTGCAGATATAACAGGATTCATCTAAATGGTCGATATATGCTTTTACACCGGAAGGTTCTGTTTTCTTTTTAAATAAAGAAGGCGAAGATAATTGTATTCCGCCGGACAATCTTTCCAGGTCTTTAATGATTTTATCCATATGGGTTTTAAGCATTAGGGACAGTCCTAAACGATTTTGATTTTCATAAAGCTTTTCAACATGATGACTGCAGAATCCGATTTTGTCTGTTTCAGCCCGTACCTCATCTTCCATGTAACTTGGACCCATTGTAAAGTCGATGGCATGCTCTTCCAAGGTTTTCTTCATAAGACATAAGGGGCATTCACTGTCTGTATCAAATGCGTCATTTACCGGTATGGAGTATAGTTTTTCTTTCAATTTTATCCCTGCCTTTACTTTTTGATTTATTATAGCATAGGGCTTCATTCTCCGCAATTATTACATTAAGTCTGAATACATATGTTTTGCCTTAGATAACGTCAATCTATTTTTAAAATAAAATAGCCCTTATTTATAGTATGAATCCATTAATTTGGGGAATGTTTTAATTAATTAGTATTGATATATCTTATAATAATAAAAAAGTGAGAAAAAAAGAGATAAAGAGACTATGGATGAGAAAAGCTGTAGTTAAACGGGATTTATCTTGTTTTTAAAACTGAAGTAAATTTGCATAATAAAAGCAAATTTACTAATATATAGTTTATCAGTTAGCACTCAATTGAAGCGAGTGCTAATAATAAAGTAGAGGACATTCCGGTTTGGGTGTCTTTCAATGTAAGCTTTTTAATCAAATAATTTATTTATAAGGAGGAAAATGATATGAAGTTAGTACCATTAGGAGACAAAGTAGTTTTAAAGCAGTTAGTTGCTGAAGAAACAACAAAATCTGGTATCGTTTTACCAGGTCAGGCAAAGGAGAAACCGCAACAGGCTGAAGTTGTTGCAGCCGGGCCAGGCGGAGTTGTTGATGGCAAAGAAGTTACTATGCTTGTGAAAGCAGGAGATAAAGTTATATTTTCCAAATATGCTGGAACAGAAGTAAAGTTGGGAGACGAAGAATTCATTGTTGTGAAACAGAACGATATTGTAGCTGTTGTGGAAGACTAAGAATTTTAAAATATCATTATAGGAGGCATATAAAATGGCAAAGGAAATTAAGTACGGTGCAGAAGCCAGGGCAGCGTTGGAATCTGGCGTGAATCAATTAACAAATACAGTTAAAGTTACATTAGGACCCAAAGGAAGAAATGTTGTGTTGGATAAGTCTTTTGGGACTCCGCTGATCACCAATGATGGTGTTACGATTGCGAAGGAAATTGAGTTGGAAGATCCATTTGAAAACATGGGTGCACAATTAGTAAAGGAAGTTGCAACGAAAACCAATGATGTTGCAGGTGACGGAACAACAACCGCTACTGTTTTAGCACAGGCTATGATTAATGAAGGTATTAAAAACCTGGCAGCCGGAGCAAATCCGATTATTTTAAGAAAAGGTATGCAGAAAGCAACGGATTGTGCGATAGATGCAATCAGTAAAATGAGTTCCACCTTAACCGGAAAAGCACAAATTGCAAGAGTAGCTGCTATTTCAGCCAGTGATGATGAGATTGGTGAAATGGTTGCCGATGCTATGGAAAAGGTTTCAAATGATGGTGTTATCACAATCGAAGAGTCCAAGACCATGAAAACAGAATTGGATTTAGTAGAAGGCATGCAATTTGACAGAGGATATGTATCGGCATATATGGCGACTGATATGGAAAAGATGGAAGCTAACCTGGAAAATCCATATATTTTGATTACGGATAAGAAAATTTCCAATATTCAGGAAATCCTTCCGGTATTAGAGCAGATTGTTCAAACCGGGGCAAGATTATTAATTATTGCAGAGGATGTTGAAGGTGAAGCTTTAACTACTTTGATTATTAATAAATTAAAAGGCACTTTCACAGTGGTTGCCGTAAAAGCACCCGGATATGGTGACAGAAGAAAAGCAATGCTTCAGGATATTGCTGTCTTAACCGGCGGTACCGTAATTTCTGATGAGTTAGGCTTAGATTTAAAAGAAGTAACCATGGAGCAATTAGGACGTGCAAAATCCGTTAAGATTCAAAAGGAAAACACGATTATTGTCGACGGTGAAGGTGACAAACAGGAAATCACTGCAAGAATTTCACAAATTAAAGCTCAGATTGAAGAAACAACTTCTGAATTTGATAAAGAAAAATTACAGGAAAGACTTGCTAAATTTGCAGGTGGTGTAGCTGTTATCCGGGTTGGTGCCGCTACTGAAACTGAAATGAAGGAAAAGAAACTTCGTATGGAGGATGCACTTGCAGCTACCAGGGCAGCAGTGGAGGAAGGTATTGTTGCAGGGGGCGGCTCCGCTTACATCCATGCATCCAGGGAAGTTGCCAAATTAGCGGCTGAACTGGAAGGTGATGAAAAAACAGGAGCAAACATTATATTAAAGGCTCTTGAATCACCATTATATTGTATTGTTGCAAATGCAGGCTTAGAAGGCTCTGTTGTAACCAGCAAAGTAAAAGAAAAGGGTCCTGGAATTGGATTTGATGCTTTGAAGGAAGAATATGTTGATATGGTTTCAGCAGGTATTCTTGATCCGGCTAAGGTTACAAGAAGTGCACTTCAAAATGCTACCAGTGTTGCATCTACTTTCTTGACAACAGAAGCTGTTGTAGCAAACATAAAATCTAATGAGCCAGCTATGCCGGCTGGAGCAGGCGGAATGGGAATGATGTAATTCCTGAATAAATAAAACTGGGTCTATCTCAAATTATTTTCTTTTGAGATAGGCTTTTTTTGATTATACAGGACAAACCGCAGGGAGGAAGATTCTGAAAAGGTTCCCGGCAGCTTCCGTGTGTGGTTGGCAGATTTTGCAGGGAAAGCTTACGGTAAACTTAAAAATATTAATTATTTTGAGTTAGAGGCTTTAACTTTAATAATATTTTTAGTATAATGTTTTTTAGAAGACATGCATTTATTTGAACAGAAGGTTCATTTGATAACAGTTTGATAAATGAAATATAAAGATCTATAAAATGAAAGCGCAGGAGGTAGGGTTAATGAATGAATCATATGCTGAAGCAGGGGCGAAAAGAAAGGAAACCGCAGGAACGTTTGCTTTACGTTTCTTACTGGTTTTTGTTGCGATTATAGCATTTCTTTTAACTTTTCAGAATTCTATTCTGCTAATTGTATCAGCAATATTAATTGTAGTCATTATATATATATTTCCAAAACTCAGTGTGGAATACGAATATGTTTACTGTGACGGTCAATTAGATTTTGATAAAATTATGGGTAATGCAAAACGTAAGACTGCATTAAAGATTGATTTTGAACAGGTAGAGATTATGGCCCCGGAAGGTTCCCATGCATTGGATGGTTATACTTATGTAAAGACCGCAGTAAAAGACTTCAGTTCCAGAAGAAAAGAGGTAAAACCTTATGTTATAGTCATAAGGAAAGGAGAAACGGCAACTAAAATTCTCTTTGAACCGAATGAAAAAATGATTAACAGTATTAAATTAAGGTATCCGAGAAAAATAGCCCAATATTAAAATTTATTGGAGGAAAACGGCCTTGATATTTTGGAGAAAATCAGGCTAAGTATATGCAAATAGCTGGAATAAAAAATACAGCTGTTTATCCGTCAGGCTTAGTCCATATTCCGCAGATATCAGGGCCGTTGCAGGTTCAAATTAATGTATGCCAGGCACGGAATGCCCTATGGAAGTGTTTTTTAATAAAAGACAGGATATTTGTCGTTTAGTGGTTGACAAGCTTTCTTTAATTGGGTATACTTTTAAAAATTAATAAAAATTTAAATATAAATTAAAAAACCCCGATAACGTGTAAAATATTATGAAAGTGAGGATAGTTAAGATGGGAACTATAATCGGTGAGGGAATTACCTTTGACGACGTCTTACTGGTACCGGCTTATTCAGAAGTGATACCGAATGAAGTTGATGTATCTACCTATTTAACCAGGACTATTAAGTTAAATATTCCAATGATGAGCGCAGGAATGGATACGGTTACCGAACACAGAATGGCAATTGCAATGGCCAGACAAGGTGGCATTGGTGTTATTCATAAAAACATGTCCGTTGACCAGCAGGCAGAAGAGGTGGACAAAGTAAAACGTTCTGAGAATGGAGTAATTACGGATCCATTTTATTTATCACCGGAGCATACGCTGGGCGATGCGAATGAATTGATGGCAAAGTATAGAATTTCAGGAGTTCCTGTTACGGAAGGCAAAAAGCTTGTTGGTATTATCACTAACCGTGATTTGAAATTTGAAACGGATTATTCTAAAAAAATAAAACAAAGTATGACTTCGGAAGGCCTGATAACCGCACAGGAAGGAATTACATTAGAAGAAGCAAAGAAAATATTGGGTTCTGCAAGAAAAGAAAAATT
>JAATEU010000523.1 GCA_015655565.1 Clostridiales bacterium | reverse complement strand
TCTTACATCTGTCTCTTCACTAAGAACTCCGAAGATTTCAACCTTATCCTTTGGTTTTATTTCAGGTAGGACCTTTTCTTCTATAATTTTTTTAAAGATATCAACTTCCCATGGTATATCATAAGAGCTTTCATAAATTTTTTTTGTTCCTTTATGGTTAAAAAATTCTACTTTTGGGAAAACAGGCTGAATCTTATTTAACACTCTTTGGATTTTAGGAGACACATATGCATTGATATTTTCTTCCAATTTCTTCTCATATGCCTTCAAATATGTTAATTGCCCATCCAAATTTTTCATAACAAAGCTGTCTGTCATATCCTGCAGATTATCAGTCCAGGTTCTTCCATCAGGAAGCAGCGGGAAATGTTCGCATATATTCGATGAGAATTTTTCAAGCTCCTCACCCTGACCATATACACGTACTATTTTTCTATCATTGTTTTCTATAAATTCCATGCCACATTCACTATCATCTTCAAAAATCAGTAAATTTCCTTTCCAATCTTCTTCAGCTGCAATTGGCCCTTCATAAGAAGTTGTCTCCATCCCAAGTCTAAATGCAAAATTGCATACGGCAGTTAACATTGATAGATCACATGTTTTTGGAAATATAATTTTTAAATCTAATTTATCAGGTAACTGATCTAAATTTATATCTTTCAAAAACATTCCTTTAGAAAATATAGATTCCAGACCCTTTTTCCTTCTCCAATCAAATTCAAATATTTTCTTTGCTCCTTTACCGGCCGAAATATATTCTTCGGGCCATTTTTCCGGAGCTGTCCCGTACATTTCCTGTAAACCGCATAAATTATCCGGAATACTAACACCGCTTTCCACTGATGCTACCGGAAACTTAGCCGATGTAGAATAAAAACCCATAATAAGACTTTGTTCAACCGCTCTTTTCTTCTGTTCCCAGCTTAAATCTTCTGTTAACCAAATTTTATTCAACCCTGCACCCCCAAAATCTTGCTGTATTTTAAATAGATAGTTATATATCACCTCCTTTCCTTTATATTCCTATTGCTATTCTGTTAAATCAGCCCATTTTAAGTCAACCGGTCCGGTAGGATCTCTAACCACATCTACCAGCTTGTCGGACTGCAGATAGCACTTTGTTGCGAAGTTATAGCAGAGAATCGGCATATCTTCAAACAACTGGGCCTCAGCCTTTGTCATAGCCTCTGTTCTTTCGTCTGCGGACAGGGAAGTCGCAGCGGTTTCCATATAGGAATCATAATCCGCATTGGAATATTTGCCATAATTATAGTAATGGGTGGACTCCAGACACTCTAAAAAGGTATAAGGATCCGCATAATCAGCTCCCCATCCCTGGAAGCATAAATCAAAGTCTCCTTCCTCTCTTGCGGTATTTCTTGCCTTAGCCTCCATACCATCCGGCGTAATGGTAATGCCCAGATTTTCGGACCACATAGCACTCATGGCTTCCGCTATCATTCTGTCTAAATCTTTGGCTGCACCATACTGAAACTTCAGTTCAGGAAAACCTTTGCCGTCAGGATAGCCTGCATCTGCCAGCAACTGCCTGGCCTGTTCAATATTACCTGCCGTATCCACATAGGAAGCCGTTCTGAAGGGCTTGGAAGGGTCTGCCGGAGAAGGCATACTGTTTGGAATAAGGCCGTCAGCCGCTACGGAGCCCCCGCCAATAACATTCTCATTGATTGCATTCAGGTCAAGGGCATAAACCAGAGCTTTTCTGACTCTGACATCATCAAGAGGCGATTTTGCTGTATTAAATGCAATCCAGCCTGTGTTAAGCTGAGTCATCTGTTTTAAAGTTCCCTGTGCCTGGTATGCCAGAATATCAGCTGTGGACATATCCACATTGGTTGCCTGGATTTCACCGGTTTCAAATAAAGTCAGTTCTGTGGAAGAGGAATCTACCAGGGTCATCTTAACGGAATCCAATTTCACACTGTCTGCATCCCAATAATTCTCGTTCTTTTCAAAAAGCAAATATTCGCCCTTTTTCCACTCGGTTAATTGAAAAGGACCGCTGCTGGTCACGGATGCTGCATCAGCACCATAGGTACCGGCCTTCTCCAGAAATTCTTTATCCAATACCGCATAGGTGGTAAAGCCGGTTAATGACAGAAAATATGCGGTAGGCGCTTCCAACGTAACCTTTAAGGTCAGGGAATCCACTGCTTCAATTCCCAAAGCTGCCTTTGCATCATCATAACTGACAGCGGAGCCTTCATTAAGGCTGGTGTTGAATGCTTCTGCTCCCTTAATATAATACATAATAAAAGC
>JAATEU010000492.1 GCA_015655565.1 Clostridiales bacterium | reverse complement strand
CCTATATCCAACAAGTAATGGGTATGGGTATTGGTTCAACGATATTATTTTCACGTTTACAAATAAGAAGTTTTTATTTTCTACGTAGAAAGATATTGAAAAATATGTAATTTGGGAAGAAAAATTAATAAAACCCCTCGGAGTGAGTTGCATAAAGCATCTTGTTATTATGAATAAGTTGTGATATATTTTAATTGTCGGATATTTAAATCTGTAGATTTGGATAAGTTTGCTTTTATTAAAGGGAAGCCACATTATATGTGGTTTCCTTTTTCGCTTCTATACTTCTTCATTTGTTCAGCGTTTTAATCATATCATCCCTGCCACTAAAATGTTTTTTCGAGATAATAAAATTAAAGACAATACCACTCCTCGGCTTTCTTTAGTTATACCCATCTCCTTCGTCCAAGCGGACGGGAGGGATATCCTGTAATTATAAGAGGAAATACTAGCGTTTCCTCCGGCCTTATTTATCATCACAGTAATCTTTCTTTGCTCCATTATACCGCATCTCTTTCCAACTCTGACTTGATTTCGCTCTTTCATATTCCTCCAAACTAATTATGTGATCGACGCATCCGTCTCCTTCAATTGCCGCATTATTATACCATTACTCCCATTCCCTTGCTTCTTTGGCGGAGGGTATGCGGTTTTGTTTTTTGGCTTTTTCAATAACTTCAATTGCGGCATTCAGTTTTTCCCTGTTTTCCTCGGTAGCCCTAAGCCTAATTCGGTGTGGATAGCATCTTTTAAATAATTGGCTGCCAACAGGAGAACCATATAGACTGATAGTGCCAAACATATCACAATATGCCTCGTCTATAGAGTATTGCTCAACTACCGGGGAAAATCGTCTTAACGGCTCCATAAAAGCCTTAGAATTCTTTTCATACAAACCGTAATGTGAGGGTACTAATGTCAACTCAGGATATTTCTTCATAGCCTCGCCTATCATTTCCCTAGTTTTTATTCCGTGCTGTTTTGCCGGAAAGGACTTGGCAAGGATAATACCATGCCTCATTTTTCTTATCTCCGGCCACAGCAGAGGGAATTAAGCGTAAATCCTTTTTGCCACCCAATATCTTTAGTTTATAATCGTTTCCCAATTAAGGAAAGTGGAATTTAACATCAATGTGAAAAATAATTTTATCGAACGTAAGTTCACCCGTGCAAAACAATATAGCAAACGAACGTTCCCGTGTAAACAGGTAATATATTGAATATATATTAAAGAAATAGAAAAACAGTTCAATTTATATTTGGACAGTCATTCAAATTTGGATGAGTTTCTTCATATAAAGTCAGCTTTTGCTAGACTTTTCTATAGGCCAAGACTTTGATTGTGCTGGGAGTTATTTACATTAACAAGATTAAACAGATTTGATTCAATTCTACCAATTCTGACATATGTAGAGTATTTAAAACTCTTACATTTATATTATGTATTATGATATTATTAATTTAACAAATAATATACATATTTTCACAAAAAAATACAATTATTTAGTTTTATTATATCCAAAAATATATTAAAATAGATGTAAGGATAAATGGGGGGCTTAACCTAACACAAGATCAGATAGCTGAGTTCCTTGAAATATCAAAAGCATATTATGGACTTGTTGAGGGAAAAACTGCTTATTATTAAATAAATATCTAATGCTCTATGAAAATTACGGTATTACAAGTCTCTGATTGTTAATTGTCCACGGGATAATGTATTTTACATGAAGCAATTAATAAGGTATGCGAATGAGCTATTTCGATAAACAGATCTTTTTATTTCACAAAGGAGGATGCAAATGAATATTGTCATATGCGATGACGATGGCCGTTTTATTTGTAGTTTAGACAATTACCTACGAACATATTTGGCTACGAACAATATTCCATTTACAATCAAACATCATATATCTGGGGAATCACTTCTCTCTAGCATAGGTCAAATTGACCTTGTTTTCCTTGATATTCAGATGGCTGATTTGAATGGAATAGAAGTAGCTAGCATTTTACGACGAAAGAACCCTAATTTTATCTTGATTTTTGTATCATCATATGTAGAATACGCTCCGAGCGGATATGAGGTAAAAGCTTTTCGGTATATTCTCAAAGACCAATTAAAATCATTGTTTGATATAACAATGGATGCCATATTGCATGAGATGGGTTTTTTTAGAACGGAAATTACATTAGATTTTGTATATGGTGCTGAAACGATATTTACAGAAAATTTAATTTATATAGAAAGCAAGCTCCATACTCTATATTTTTATTTTAATGGGGATAAAGAAAGAAGGCACCTTTATGGTAAATTAGATGGTATACAAAAGATTTTACCTTCTGATGATTTTATAAGAATTCATAAAAGCTATTTGGTAAATATAAGTTATTTATTAAACGTGAAGAACTATACGGCGTTTCTCAAAAATGATACTAAATTACCCATAAGTCAGAATAAATTTACAGAAACGAAAAAGAGATTATTTCTCTATAGAGGTAAATTATGAGCATATTATTTAGTATTGCAATTGTTCTTTACGAGTCAATGTGTTGTATGATTTTCTTTAGCTCAATAATGGATAAAAAGCAAATTATAAACAATAGACTGGATAAATATATTATACTTTTGTCTATTGCCATACCTGGATTAATCATATCATATTTTGTTTCATTCCCATTCATTAAAGTATTATTGATTATAATGCTTTATATGTTTATTGCAATATTATTTTATAAGTCGAAGTTCTGGGTTTGCATTGGCTCGTCAATTATCTTATATACAACAATTATAGCATTGGACCATTTTGTTTTACTTGCTTTGATGGCTGCTTTTTCGGCATCATCGGAGACAATTATTAGTAGTACAATATTCTTCCCCTTTGCTGCAATTATTTCAAAAGTGCTATTATCCCTATCATTTGTTTTATTTTCAAGAATTATTTCACGTAATCGAGCAATCGAATATGTGACAAAGAGAGACTGGATTATTTTAATAGTGTATTCAATTATAACAATACTAGCTCTAATTACGATAATTGAATTATGTACAGGCTTGAAAAATATTCCATATATTGTTGAAATTACTGGTGTTGGTCTATTGTTTTCAACACTATTAGTTTTTGAGCTCCTTGAAGCGGCAGCCAAACACGGTAAAAATGTTAGAGAAAATGCATTGATTAAAATGCAATTGGATATTGAAATGAAGAGTATTGTTTCATTAAAAAATTCATACGATATGCAAAGAAATATAATGCACGATTACAAGAATCATATCACAATTATTTACCAAATGTTAAATACAAATAATTACGACCAAGCCTTATCCTATGTTAGAAATTTGTCAGGAGATATTTACTATAGTCTTTATAGGATTAAAACCAATCATGATATTATCGATGTTATACTGAATCAAAAGGATCAAATTGCCCAGAAAGTAGGAATAACTATGGATATACACGCAGGGGATTTATCAACATTAAATCTTCCAGCTGAGGATCTTGTTGTAATAATTGCAAATGTACTAGATAATGCAATTGAGGCTTGTGAAGAGGCTAAGACTAAAAAAATTATAACAGTTAAATTAATAATTGAAAATGACTTTTTTATATTTTCAGTCATAAATCCAGTGTCAAAATCAGTGAAAATAGTTAATAATAGGATTGCGACAACAAAGGAAGATAAGAGCAGACATGGACTTGGAATTCAAAATGTAGCTATGTCTTTGAAAAAATGTAACGGAGATTTTTAAATGGATTGTAATGGGCATCAGTTTCAATTTGTTGCATTAATAAAATTGGATACGAAATCAAAAGGAAGTCTTTGAGATGTGCATTAAAAATGTAATAGAGCCATTAAAAATGCATAATTACTTGAAGAATAATCCAAATAATTTAAAATATATACTATAATTAGAAATTATTAACACTTGGGGGAAATATAGATGATACATAAGTTATCATGTAGGCTGGCGATTTTATCAATGGAGTCCAATGATAGTTTCTTGGCGAATAAAAAAACGTATATATATGGATTTGAAATACTTATCATGAAAGCGGTCACCTATTCAATTTTATTGATTATCGGACTTACCTTTGAGCTTTTACCAGAAATGATTGTTTTTATGGTATTTCTGATGCTTCTTAGGGGACAAACAGGAGGCTTTCATTTACAAACAACCTATGGCTGCATTTTTTATTCTATTATAATAAGTTTGTTTTCTATTCTCGTGGCAGATAATATGAAACCTAAAATTGCACTTACAGGATTGCCAATATTTCTTATTTTATCATCTATAAGTATAATTATTTATTCGCCAGTTAATCATCCTAATCTAAATCTTACTATGCATGAAGTGGAGAAATGCAAGAAACTTTCAAGATTATTTTTATTAATAGAACTGATTATAATAGTATTACTTTTACTAGTAAATGTTAAGCCATCAATTATTATTTCGGCTTGTTTGGCAATTATTTTGGTGGCTATTTCATTAATATCAGCTAAATTTAATAAAAAGGAGGTATCGAAACATGGGTAAGAACAAAAAAACATTAAAACAAATGGCAATTGCATTCGCAGCTCGTGCAGCTCGCAATGTGGCTAACGAATCTAATGATTGGGGCTGGCCCCCCGTTTGTATGGGACTATTTTATCAACCGAAGCGACCAACAAGAAACCCTAAATTGGGACAAAAGGAAGATGATACTTCAGTACAAAAATAGGAAAGGGAGAACGAATCTACTAAAGATAGAAGCAAAGCCAAATATTAGTAGGTATAAGTATTGGGCAATTTCTTGGAGAGTTTTTACAAGATAAAAGTATAAAACTTATTAACACAAATATGACCAATGAATAAATATGCCGACAATATCATCATTCAGGTGTTGAAATCTGGTTAATAACTCTTCTCTTTGCAATAGTTTTAGTAAAAATTGTTCAATTTTGTCGCAGAAAACTATATAGGTAAAAAATTGGAGTTGCTAAAAATACGATTAAATATCAGGAGAGATGGAATCTTTAATAAATCCGTATAAATGTCTGTTTTGTAGCAACTCCTATCAAAAGTATTTTTATATAAGCAGGGAACATATATAGCTACTCAAAAAACAGTTTCTGAAGATGTGTAAGTCTCTGCTTATTAAGGAGTCTATTATAGATGGTGCTTTTGATGAGGATTTATATCAAGAATATCAATTAATAATGCTACACTGAATTAACAGGCATAAAGGCAAAGGTATTAGTTTGGCTTTTATGTCTATTTTTTATATGTTATTTATAGTTCAATGATAAAAAGTCTTGTAAAGATAATTTATAATTCCAACTGTACTCCAAAGTGAGGCGGTGAAACTTGTCTGCTCCATAGGAGGGATAGTGTATCAAAACACTATCCCTCTTTTTTAATACAAAAAAAAATTTAGAAATGAACTTCTCAAATTGATGGGACCTTTAAAGGTCATCAGATAAAAGGTAACTCATAATGTCACTTTTCGGTATAAGGTACAGCGTAAAGCAGCAACAAGGAATTGAGTTGACTGAAATAGACCAGTGAAAGCTTTTACATGAGGGTACTTACTGTTTTGCTGGATACTGCTTTTGTGAATCTAGGAAGTGGAATAAATAAGATACGAATAGGCTTTATTGCTGTGCATTTACAGGTGCGTATTTGAAAGGGGAATCAACATGTTCAAATTAGTGCCAAGATGCAGGAGTCAGTAACAATTTCTGATTTTCGAGTTAACAGGATATTTCATGAAAATCAGGAGGATAAAGCATGTATTATGATATTAAGACAAGTGGAAAGAGAATTAAAGGGTTGAGAATTGATAAAAAATTAAGACAGGAAGATGTATCTGAGGCTATAGGTATTTCTTTAGATGGATATCGGAAAATCGAGAGAGGAGTCAATGGAGCCAAAGTTGATACGTTGGTTTGTATAGCCGATTATTTCGGAGTGTCTTTGGATTTTATAATTGTAGGAAAAGAACCTAAATCAGAGTTGAACGTAATGTTAAAAGGAAGAAGTGTACCAGAAAAGAAGTTTATTATGTATATGGTAAACGACATAATTAAAAACATTGATTTGCTAAAAGAGTGAAAATGCCACTAAAAAGAGTACTACTCACTCTGAAAGCGAAAAGAATACATATATAATTTGTACATGGTCAACAAGATTTAACACAAAAAACATACTGGCTATATATTGCATAGTATTTAGTAGAAAGAGCCTTTGACAAAGCAAAGGAAAAACAGAAATTCTTGTAGACCTATCCAAAACTGAATAGGACACGCATATACCTTGATGATATTTTCGCCTTTCAAAATAGAAGGGTGGCAGAATCCCATTTCGTGCGATGATTACCCTGCGGTTATATTACCGTTGCCTGTGAAGGATAAGAGCAGAGGATTGTGCCTACCTGTGTTGCAACAGGAGCTAATGAGATATTACAACGCCTGAATATCAGCGTAAAGCATATTCAGAGGGTGGCTACTTACAGATGATGCTTGGATGGGCATTGCAGAAGTGTAGTGATGGTTAAGCAAACTTAGTATATGTTACCCGGCTGGGGGAATGTCGAGAGACAGGTCGATAGACCAAGGGAGACAGTTACTTGTCTTCCCACATGAGAAGATTAGAAATTTTTATTATTTATGAAATATGAATCTTCTTTTGTGAGAGGACAAGTTTATGATTAGATTAGTGCTTAAATTGTGAGGTGAGTATATTGGCACGATTCTCAAAAGGGAGACAAGCTTTTTATAAATATATTGGAATTGGCTTTGTTAAGTCAAGAAAATCAGATTCAGAAATTATGGATATTTGTAGTGAAATTTATAAATATGCCAGTAAAAAAGAAACTAAATTGCTAGATATTGTGGTGTATCGTTGTGATGATATAGGTATGGAGAATAAAACTGACATTAAACGAAAAGCAATTGATGACTTATTAAACTGGATGAAAAAGGAGTATGTTGAGGTTATATTCGTCAGGGATATTAAGGAAATAGCAATGAAAGAGGAACAGCTATACTATTTTCTGTCAGAGGCGAAAAACATGGGGGTATCCATTCATTCCATTAAAGAAGGTTTAGACGAAACAATAGATGAAATTGATACAGAATAGAATATTAAAGGATAACGTCCTTTATAAGAGACATATGACAGTGGTTTAGCAGTTCCGTCATATGTTTTTCTTATGATTTTTATAAGGTATAAAAACTTTTTGATTTATCATCCAGTATTGAATTTGTACGAAGCCAATATTCTGTTTTAATGGAAAGATTAGGTTCATCAATTAAAATGATAGAAAGATTAAGATTTAAATTATTCGGTGTTCTTTCCATATATAATTTATACTCTTCATCCAGACTGGTAACAAAGCTGATTTTATCGGTAGGTTCTAAGCATTCAAAAATTAGTCTCAGGTAGTATGAATTGAACTGATTTTTTCTTAGCTCTTGATTGGCGCTATTTAAATAGAAGAAATACCAACGCTTAAAGAAGCCTTGGTTGAGGGATATGGAAAGATTATAAATACCTTCTTTGTTATCCGTTTCAAGTGTCCAAGGAACATGGATATTTTGCAATGCCGTTAAAATGGTTCCGGACATAAATTTTTCTATTACTGGTTGTTCTGGAAGAGAAAAATTATCCGGTATATCCTGTTTAGAGGCATAACCGGCGGATTCTAAAAGTTCAAAGTAGGTTACATCATTTAAGGCATTTTTAGCAATCTTCTTTATTGTTTCGATTGAAGGCGGTTTATCGTATTTGGAATTTATTATTCTGGAAAGATGTTCAGGGCTAAGCTGTATCTTCTGAGCAAAGTCTTTTTGTTTTCCAGAGCCTATTGCCCGCTTTACCAAAATGGAAAATTTAGTTTTATCAAAGTTATTGTTCATAATGGCTTCCTCCATATATAAGATAGCATTCATTGATTCCAAAGTCAATTTATGAACAATATATTGACATAAAAATCAAGTGTTCAAGTATTTAATTGATATAAATATCATTATTATAATTGACATATATATCAATAATGTGTATAATGTGTATACAGTTAGAAATGTAAGGAGAGGTGATGATATGAATCCATATATTGTAGATAAGGCAATGGATGGCCCTGTAACATACTATTTCATCCGCTGTATGGAAGATATGTCTATCATCCCCCTTCCTACAAAATATCTAACTCATAAGACCAGAGCAAAGGCATCTCCAAACACAGTGAAGAGAATAGCCTTTTCCCTATCTTATTATTTTACTTATCTTGAAGGCAGGAACATGACTCTTGGAGAGGTCTTTGAGCTGCCTTATGATAAGCAGCATAAACACTTCATTGATTTTCTTACATGGCTTAAGAACGGTAATCATAACGGCAATAAAATGAAAAAAATACCAAGCAATTCAACCTGTAATACTTACTTAAGAGATGTGTTTGGATGGTTTCAATTTTTAGAGCTAGAATATGAGCAGTTTGGAGATTTAAAAGTATTATCAAGAAAAGTTGTTTCTTTTACTAATACAACCGGTTTGAGGTTTAGCATAGCCTGTAAGATATTCAAAGGATATTTTAGAGAGGAGGAACATAGAGGAAAGACAATTGAACAGGATAACATAGTAACGCTTCTGGATGCATGTGTGAACTGTAGAGATCAGGCACTCATCTTGTTATTGGCAGAGACAGGATTTCGAATAGGTGAGTTATTAGGTATTCGTTATACGAAGGATATTGACTTTGACAAGAGAACATTGAAGGTATTCTATCGGGAAGATAATGAGAATTTGGCAAGAGCAAAATATGCGGAATATAGGAGGGCAAAAATAAGTCGGGAAACATTTGATATTTTGATGTATTATCTTTCTGAATATATGGATCTGTTAAAGGATAACGATTACTTATTTGTGAATCTGGCAGGGCAGGATGCAGGTGATCCATTAAACGCCAATACAGTATATGCCATGTTGAAACGGTTGGAAGAAAAAACAGGAATAAAAGCAACTCCACATATGCTAAGACACTATTTTGCAAATGAAAGACGTAAGAGTGGATGGGATATTCTATTGATATCAAAGGCGTTGGGACATAAGCATATTAGTACAACGGAACAATACTTAGATATTGATACGGATGAGCTTGGTAAGGCTACTGATGATTATTACAACAAAAACAAATCTATCTTTATGGTGGACAAACTAATATAACAAGGGGGTGAAAAGATGGCTGCATTATCCATTCTACAATTTGATATGACTGCAAAGGTTGCCAAGCTTGACGCAGAGCTGAATGGCTGCATAAATGTTCAAGGTAGGATGCGTAATACGGTCAGGGAATTTCTACTTCAGGAAGGCATTTATTCCATAGGGGATATTAACGATAAGGATAAGTTGAATTTCAAAAACTATCTTGGTAGAAGAAAGGATTTGTCAGATGGGCAGAAAAGTTATTATATATCCTCATTAGAAATGCTACAGCTTCACTATTATAGCGTAGCCCATGGGGAAATGCTAAAAGAAATTGAAAAGGATATGCAGTTAACCGCAGCTTTGAGGAAGGCGGAAACATATTTAATTTCTCATAACGTTTCTTCCTTACGGGATATTGATTATAAGGTACGCAGTTCCTATGAAGCCTATCTAGCGAATTACATAAACGAAAACAAGATAAAGGAATATCTTAAAATATTGGATATCATCAAGCTCAATGCAATTAAAAGAGAATGTGAGAAAGGTCCATTTAAGAGCAGGAAACTAAATTTTTCGGAAGAGAAGATATTTCTTTTGTATCATGCTGATTATGATTTAGCAATGTCATTTTACTATACCAGAGACAAGAAAGAACTGGTATTTGATTTCTCCCTACCTGCCCCGGTAAAAATAAAGCATCAGATTTTTGATATGCTCAATTATACGTTAGAAAATGTGATGGCACGTCATGACAGGAGAGAACGATTTATAGTCCCATTAAAATTGCTTTACCAGTTTTGTATTGAGCATGGAATAGAGGATATGGAAAGACTGGAAGAAGAGCAGATTGAAGCATTTAGGAAAAGTCTTATTGAGATAGGGAACACACTAGATGATTCGTATATGCAGATTGTAGACAATATAAGAAAGTTCTTGTTTTTGGATGCGGCTAAGACAAATTGGGAAGCAAACGTCTGGTATATGGAACGGTTTCACTTGCAAAGTGACCGAATGAATCCAAGCAATCCTGTTTTGAGTATTTCATTTTTCCAAGTGCATAGCAAGGAGAATAGAAAGTACTTTCAAGGCTATATGCAATATTTAATTGGGATTACGAACATAGCAATACAGAATATAAGATGCCAGCATTATCGCATATTAGAATTTCTACAGTATTGTGACAAAAAAGGAATATTGGTAACACAAATAACAGGGCAGGACGTGGATGAATATTTAAAAACCATCGAAGAAAATATCCAACCGGAAACATTCAATGGAAAAGTGGTTAATATATATAGGTTTTTCCGGTTCCTTTGGGTAAAAGTGCATATAGGAAAAGTACCATTTGTACTGGAATACTATCTGAAAGATACCTTTCCGGTTCACCATAACAGGTCGGTGCAGCAAGCCACTATATCACAAATGCTTACCAACCTTTATTTGTTCCCTGAGCATTTAAGACTTATGTATCTTCATCTATGGAGCATTGGACTTAGGGTTAATGAAGTCTGCATGCTTAAAGTAAATGCTTACTACCAGAGGAAAGGGGATACATGGATTAAGCTGTATCAGAACAAAATGAAAGCGGAGAAAACGGTGCCCATTCCGTCTATACTTTATGAATTAATGAGGGCATATATTGAGAGAAATCAGATTATGCCGGGTGAATATGTTTTTCAGAATGCAAAAGGTGGAGCTTTTGACGTAAACACATTTAGTAAGCAAATGGTAACAAAGTGTAGGGAATTAGGTATTAGCTGTGGTGATTATACGTTTCGTTCCCACGATTATAGGCATATGGTGGCAACCTCATTATATGCACATGGAGCTTCCTTGCAGGCAGTAAGGGATTATCTGGGACATAAAGACGAAAATATGACTAAGCAATATTTGGATTACATACCAGAAAAGATTGATAAGGCAAATGAGGAATATTTCAAGGAGAAAAAGAGCAGTCTTGCAGGAAAAATAAAGATGGGAGGTCGGCATGAGCAATAAGATTTACCTTTACGAGTTACCTTGTTATCAGAAGTTGCATGTAGGCACAGATTCGTCCGTTTATAAGAGCCGTAACAGGTGTTTTGATTTAGACAGGCTTCCAACAGAAGGATTGAAAAAGGAGTTAAGATCGTTTATACAGGAGCGTGGAAATGGAGAGCATATCACGGTACTTAGCTTACGAAGTGAGATATGGAATTATAATATCCTTTGCAAATTTTTAAGTGATAAAGTTTCTAAAAGAAACAGTTTGTTAGAACTTTCAGAGAATCAGCTTGTAAAAATGATGAAAGCGTGGCTATTAAAAAATAATTACAGTCTGACTGCTAAACGGTTTAAAAAACAGTTTGATAGTGTAACTCATAGGGAAGCGGAAACCATTAGTTACCTTAGAAAAGTGTACTCATTTCTTAAACCAGAGGATGCACGGAAAGAAACAGAGAAGGATATATGGGAAATTGGGAAGTTAGAGATTAATGTATGGAAAAATCCAGTGAAAAATATCAAGACTTTGAATTTTTCAAAGATACCACAAAATGAAATGAAAGAGGAGGTAAAGAAAGCATCCCTTATGGATCTAAGCTATAAGGCTCTTGGAACGATAACTACGCAGCTTATATCCGTGAATCGCTTTACACAATTTCTTGATAGAAATTATCCGGATATGAGATCGTTTGGGGAACTTAAAAGAGAACATATAGAAAATTATCTCATTCATCTGAATACGGAAGCATCAGATAGGAAATGTTACCGAACTGATTTATTGCATTTGAAAAGTGTATTGGAGCTAGTGGGAAGAATGAATGATTGGAGAGATATTTGCAGCCTGTTTCTTGATTCCGATATTCCAAGAAGTCCAGAGGTTCTTTATAAGGCATATTCGGATGAAGAGCTGTTAAGGCTGAATGCTTCAATTGTTGAAATGGATGAGCAGATAGCAAGGGCGTTAATATTACATCAAATGCTGGGAACACGAATATCTGATACACTGACGTTATTGCAAACCTGTCTTTCTAAGAAGAGCGGAAGAGATATCATTACAATAAATCAGGTGAAAACCAGACGTAGTTTTAGTAAGACCGTGAATGAGGATGTGATATCACTTGTTAATGCTTCTATCGGTTACTCTAAAAAGCATTATGGTGAAAACAAATATATTTTTATTTCAGATAATGACCAGACAAGACCTATGTCCTATGCAACAATCCAGTACCGGCTCATGGTAATGATTCGGGAAAAAGATTTAAGGGATGACAATGGAGAACTATTTGGAGTAGGAACACACTTATTCAGACATAGTTATGGCAGGAAACTGACAGAAATGCATGTGGACGATAAAACCATAGCAAAATTATTGGGACATGCTAATATGAGTTCCGTAAAGTATTATCGTAAGTTAAGCAATGATGTTCTGGCGGCTGAAACAAAAGAAATGCGACAGAGTATGGATGAGATTTTAAGAGAGTTGGTAAAGGGGTGGTAATCAAAATGGAGAAGTTTGACAAAATGGTTGCCACCAATAAAGCAAAAAGCTTGGAAAAAATAGAAAAAGCCCAGAAAACAATTTCTATAATGTTACAAGAGAATGTTCAGATATCAGTGGGAGAACTGGTAAAGCAAACGGGCTTATCGAGAGCATTTTTTTATAAGAACAAGGAAGTCTCTAAGGCATTAGAACAAGCAAAAGATTTGCAAAAGGGTAAAACCTATACAAGAGTACAAAAAGTTATTCTTGATAAAGCAATGGATAAGCAGGTACAGATTTTACAGAGGCAGATTGATAAGCTCAAAAATGATAATGGAAATCTTTCAAAGAAAAATCAAGAATTGCAAAAAGCATTAAATAAAAAAGATTTGAATTATATTAAAAATCTGTAGTTTGTAGAAATATTTAACCTATAGTTTACAGTATACACATTGTGTATCGTGTTAAAACCCTTGAAAACACTACATTTCATAAATTTTAGTAAATATATTGGTAATCTTAATCGGATTAGTTATCATATTTAGAAATAATATTGAACAGATAGTTAATGACATATTTCAAACTGTTACTGACAAAACTAAAACGATTCGGTAGGCAGAAATGGTGCAGGGAAAGAGGGGTGAACAGGATGAAAGAAAAGGAAGGTTCCATTACCGTATTTTTAAGCCTTATATTACTGCTAATCCTGGCGGTTATCATGACTACTGTGGAGGCAGCAAGAGTGAATGGGGCAAAAGTGTATATAGAACGTGCCCTTTACACCGCTATGGACTCGGTGTCAGGAGAATATTATCTTCCTTTGTTCCAGGAATATCATATATTTGGACTTGATGGCGGGTATGGAACGGATACCATGGATAAGGACACCATTACGGCAAAAATGGAAGACTATATGGAATATATCTTTAATCCGGGTAAAGATCTGCATATT
>JAATEU010000076.1 GCA_015655565.1 Clostridiales bacterium | reverse complement strand
ATTGTATTATATCATTCTTTGATATCGGCAATCATAACACCTTTTACAAAATGCTTCTGTACAAAAGGATAAATACATAAAATCGGAACCATGGTGATTATAATGCATGCCATCTGTACCGTGGATGCCATAACCTTCTGGGTTTTTCCCAGCATCATCTGGGCCTGGGTCGCCAGCTGAGTGCTTAAATTAATCAGAACTTCCCTTAAGTAAATCTGCAAAGGCTGATACCTTTTTTCACTGATATAAAGTAATGCATTATACCATTCATTCCACCTTTCAACAGCGTAAAAAAGAGCAAATGTAGCTACAAAAGGCATAGAAATAGGAATAATCACTTTAACCAGCACCACAAATGAATTCGCTCCGTCAATTCTCGCTGCCTCCTCCATACTTTCAGGAAGCGAAGAAAAATAGTTTTTCATGATAATCATATAGTAAGTACTTATGGCAGTAGGCATAATCATGGACCATACGGTATTCACAAGCCCAAGGTTTTTTACATTTAAATAACTGGGTACCAGTCCGCCTGAAAATAGCATCGTAAACAAAATAATGGCCAGAAAAACTTTTCTGCCTATCAGAGCCTTTTTTGACAGTGCATAAGCTCCCATAACGGAAAGAAACATATTAAGGAGCACACCTGCCACTGTAACAAAGAAAGATACGCCAAATGACTTATAAAAAGCAGGATCATGAAATATTGTTTTGTATCCTGACAGATCAATGGTATAAGGCAGCAGGTACGGCACATGCTGTGCGGTCGAAACCGCATTGGCAAATGACATAATCAGCACATAATAAAAAGGGTACAAGGTCACCAAAGCCAATAACAGAAAGAAAATATACAGGCAAACGTCAAACGGCTTTATTCCTTTTAGTCTGTTTCCTTTTTTTATAATACTTTTCATAGTTCCCTCCTTAGAACAACCCTTGTTCTCCAATCGCCGTAGATATCTTATTACTTGCGGTAATCAGAATAACACCTATAACAGACTTAAACAATCCGATTGCGGTGGAATAACCAAAGTTTAAACTTCCCTTAGTAAATGTCTCACGGAAAATATATGTATCCAGCGTATCTGCCGTACTGTATACAGTAGGCGAATACAGGTTGAATATCTGGTCAAACCGGCCGTTTGTCATTATTTGCCCCACTGCCAGGATCAGCATAATTACAATTATGGAACGTATTCCGGGAAGTGTAATATGCAGCATCTTCTTAAACCGGTTTGCGCCATCCACCTCAGCAGCCTCATACAACCCCGGATCAATGGAAGTAATGGCAGCTATATATATAATAGAATCCCATCCTATTTCCTTCCAAATGTTGGATACCCATATAAACCCTCTGAAAGAATCCGGATTCGTAAGGGGCGAAACAGAAGAAATTCCTATTGCATCTAGAATTTGATTAATAATTCCCGTAGAACCAAATAAATTTGTCAATATTCCCGCAAGTACAACCCATGAAATAAAGTGAGGGAAGGTAACTACAGTCTGAAAAATTTTTTTGCTATATTTTCCTTTTAACTCATTAATCAAAATTGCCAGGCCTACCGCGCATGGCATCTGAAATATGATTCCGCCAATTCCGATAATAAGGGTATTCTTGACAGCATTGAGAAATTCCTTATCCGAAAGCATTTTCCCGAAATTATCCAGCCCAACCCAGGGACTGTTCCACAGACCTCCGTCAAATCTGAAATTCCTGAACGCCAGTGTTATTCCACCCATTGGAATATAGCAAAAAATAATATACCAGGCAAGAACAGGTACCAGCATAATATAAATCAAGGCATCATTTCTGATTTTCCTGGCAAGCTTATGATGGTTCCTTCCCGGCACAATTTTTTTCTTCTTCATGAACTCTACATCCCTTCTTTTTTACAACCGAACAAATACTCTGGCGAAAGATTAATTGATTTATTAATAATATAGTTAATAATTTATAAAATTGGTATATACAAATTCTCTCATATATATAAAAATAGCACATTACATTCATTGGAATGCTCTGATATAGTGTACTTTCTTATTCATATTTCTTATATATGGATAATTCTTAGAATAATCTATAAATTTTACATTTAAAAATCTTTATGATACATTTATGATAATTATAAAAGATAAAGGGAATGGAATATTATGAATAGAAAAGAAAAACACTCCTGTCATTTACACAGTATAACCTTCGAGATTCGCATGATACAGTTTATTTCATTAAGCGTTTTATTATTGTTATGTCTTTTATTAATCTTTTCTTTACGAAAAATACTGATTGATAATGCAAGTTCTTACGCAAATATAACTACCCGCAAACTGGAGACCGAATTAACCGCTAATTACAATTCCTTACAATCGCTATATATCAACCTGATGCAGGACTCTGCCCTTGGGAACCTGCTTTATTCCCCTTATTCCCGGAAAAGTCCCTATATAGAACCGGCATTACAACTACTTGCCGAATACCAGTCCTACAATCCGCATATTGCGGATATTGCTCTTGTTAGTGATACTGTACACCGAAGCACTTTTTTCAGTAATGAAGAATTGGACGAAATGTGCAAGACAATCACTGACAATAATTTTCATTTTATAGGAATTGCCAACTCCAATTTCCACAATGACCGTGCCGCTTCCGAAACAAGCCTTCTGTTATTTGGCGGTCGCATATATTATAATGCGCAACCTGCCGGCTTTCTGATTATTGCCCTGCGTTCCACTTCCGTTACGCTGCAAATACCTGCTGAAAGTAAAATTGGAGTTCTTTACCTGATAACATCACATGACTCCATTTTACAGTCATTTAACTGTTCAGAAAAAGAAGCACAGAAGTTATTTGAACTTTCCGATATCAGCAGCCTGGACTCTGCCCAATTGAATAACTGTTTTTCCTCCAACGCCCGGACAGTCTCAAATTACAGCCTTCAGTACACCTATCTGCACGATATGGACTGCTTTCTTATCAGTGCTGTTGATATTCAACGTGCAGGTTCCAATATTTACAATCTTCAGATAATTCTTTGCAGTTTTGTAACAATGATTATTTTCCTGACAGCATTAATTCTCTTACTGGTCACCGCCCATCTTGTGAAGCCTTTAAAGCGCTTTGTGAAGATTATTGCTGACATCCGCGGGCAAAGTCCCAATCATTTTGAAAAGCCTATCCAACTGAACGGATGTCTGGAAATAGAAACTCTCAGTCATGAGTTTTCTGCCATGATGTTCGATATACAGGCCTTAAACAAGCGGATATTCACAACTACCTCAAACTTATATGAAGCCAAGGTGCAAAAGCAGGAGGCTGAAATTTCTTACTTAAGGAGCCAAATTGACCCTCATTTTATTTACAATACATTGGAGGTAATACGGCAGATGGCAATTGATAAGAATGCTCCCGAAATTGCAGATATCACTACTAATATGGGGAAAATTTTCCGCTATAACGCCAAAGGTGGCGGAATTGTTTCTCTGGAAGACGAAATAAAGATAACAAAAGCATATGTGGCCGTTCAACAGACGAGATTTCAAGGCAAACTAAAGGTATACTATAATTTTCCGGAGGAAACTCATAAACTGCAGGTAATTAAAATGCTCCTGCAGCCTTTAATAGAAAATGCGATTTTCCACGGTCTGGAACCCAAGGGTGAAATTGGTACCCTGTTCATCGGCTCCCGTACAGATGGCAATAATCTCTACATCTCTATCAGAGATGACGGCATTGGCATCTCTGCCGGAAAACTGGAATCCATCCGTGCGGCGCTAGCTTCTGATATATATGATACCAGTAAACATGTGGGAATTATTAATATTCACGCTCGTATTCAATTACAATACGGAAAAGAATACAGCCTTCAAATAGGAAGCTCTGCAGATGATGGCACAACCATTACACTCCATCTTCCGGCTGTAAAGAACAGGGAGGAGTAATATTGATGACTATGAATAAAGTACTGATTGCTGATGATGAACCTTCTGTCATTCAATCCCTTCTTTCTTCCGTTTAATGGGAAAGGAATCAACTAATCGTACAAGCGACTGCATCAGACGGAGTTGAAGTACTCAGCATTTTGGAAAAAGAGAAAATT
>JAATEU010000288.1 GCA_015655565.1 Clostridiales bacterium | reverse complement strand
GGCGATGGGAGCTTCATACGGCGCACTGAGCGACCACAATAATACGCTGAACCATAAGGAATGGGGCGCCTTAAAGAATGACATTTTTACTCCAATCCTCTCGAAAGAAATTTCAACCTCCAATGGACATGTCATGTCTTTGGGCGTAGATGAGGATGTCATTTATCAGATTCCAAAGGAGACGGAGCGTACGGATGCTTATTTACGCAAAGAGTTCGTACGTGTAACGGATCGGATTAAAGCATTGGGAGGACTGCCGCAGATTAACCATCCCAGAGATCCGAGCCGGGCTATTTCCTGGAATGAGAAATATTACGATATGATTGATATCTTTCAAACAATGGAAATCTGGAACGGCTCCAATCCAATGCTTAAAGGTACTGCCAATTATAAAGCATTTTGCCTGTGGCAGGAGCTGCTTGAGCAGGGGCGGTATATTCCGGCAACAGCTGGCAGTGACACACATAATATATTGGCAGATGATTATCATGGGATATTTGATAAGCTCAGCTGGCTGGCAGACCTTATCAAAGGCCACAGGATAGCGATTCCGGACGGCCTGAAAAAGGAGGCCGCCTTCTTTATGAAAATCCGGGAAGAAGAAATGCCGATCCTTGAAAAGTGGGCGGAGACCAATCTTACAAGTGCAGGGGTCAGGACCTTCGTCTATGTGGAGGGTAAAGTCACACAGGAGAAACTTTTAGACAGTTTAAAACACGGACACAGTTTTTTAACGGACGGTCCCATCTTAATCCCGGAGATTAACGGGAAGATTCCCGGCGACAGAGTGACCGGAAAACCGGATACCGTTGATGTGCAGCTGAAATTATTGTCCAACCGGCCGTTAAAAACACTTTCCATCTATACAAATGGAGGGGGGATAAAGAACATTTCCCTGAAAACGGATGAAACCATGCACGGAAAGTATGACTATAGTCAGATTCTCTCCAATATTGGGGTAAAAGATGTGAAATGGATGTTTTTTATTGCGGCGGATGACTGCACCAATATGGCAATAACAAATCCGATTTTCTTTGAAACTTAAAAGCGTGTGCATCCGTGGCCGTATTCTTTAATTGATAGGCAGGCGGTGCTTATTCCGCCGGGCATCTGATTATAGGAAGCTGATTTTTGTTCCTATATAACGTGATATAACATTGGACGGGAGGGACTTTTATAATGAAGAGATATATCGGACATTTTATCTGTTCAGCGGAAAAGCGGGTGGCGGATTTTATAAAAAATCAGGTTAAGGATCCGGCAAAGAGAGACTTTGGCAGTATCAAAGGACAGATTATTGAAGTAAAGCCGACTATTTATGTTTTGGCTGCGGCCGCAGCTGTTTATTTAAATAAAGACAGCATTTATTATCAGGATCCAAAGCTTTTGAAGGCAATGAATCATGCATTGGATTTTATCGGTGCAAATCAACGGGAAGACGGCAGCTTTGATTATCCGACCTGTAATTTCAAATCCGCTCCGGATACTGCCTTTTGCTTTAAGCGCCTGCTTTTAGCCTATCGTCTGTTATTAAAATACGATTCCAAAGACGGAACGAAAGAATTAAAGGATAAGTATTATTTTATTCTCTGCCGTGCCCTGAATGGCATCTGCAAGGGTGGATTCCATACGCCAAATCACCGCTGGGCCATTTGTGCGGCATTGATGCAGGGTGCCAATCTTTTAGACGGCGAACCGGTTGCGGATGAGTATCTGGACAGGATGGGAGAATATCTGGCGGAGGGTATTGACGGGGACGGGGACGGAGAATATGCGGAGCGTTCTACGGGTAATTACAATGCCGTTGTTAATAGTG
The DNA here is from genome assembly GCA_015655565.1 of Clostridiales bacterium. Classification (GTDB taxonomy): domain Bacteria; phylum Bacillota; class Clostridia; order Lachnospirales; family Lachnospiraceae; genus Anaerocolumna. The sequence goes on along the minus strand of JAATEU010000288.1, from coordinate 3,171 downwards.
CCATGATTGCCATGTTTGAAGAAAGCGGGGATGAGAAGTATCTTGGCTTTGTGGAGCGCAACCTTCATATGATGCTTACCTATATAGATCCGGATGATACGATATTTACTCAGAATTCCCTGAGGCAGGATCAGGGCAGAACGGATTATGCAGATCAATATTTCTACCAGTATCTGTTCCTGACCGCCAGGAAGTATAATCCGGAATTTGATGCCGCTGCGCACAAAATCATTAAGGATAATATGGAAAGAGTAAGTGAGGCGCCTGACTGTCTGCATATCCTCATGCTTCACAGCGGTATGATGAATTACAATTTTCAGGGTTATGGTTTTTTAGGAACCTACCGGAAGTTCTACCGCAATTCCGGTGTAATGAGGGTAAAGACCCCGAAGTTTGGTTATACACTGCGAAAGGACAAGAGTGCATTTCTTTTTATGAAGGTGCAGGATACACCAATCTATATCAAAATAGGAGAGAGTTACTGCGCAACCCGTAACTTTGTCCCACAGACTTTGGAGGTAAAAGACAGGGAATACGTTATGACCTCAGTAGAAAAAGGATGGTACTACTTACCCTTTAAGAATTATGCCGGTACAAACGACTGGTGGAAAATGGATCATTCCAGGCGGGAGATTCTTGAAAACAGTGAAATCCGTATGACAGTGACCATACATGAGGAGGAGGACGGACTGGAGCTTACTGTTAAGGCCGGGGGTCTGGACCTTTTACCTCTCCGCCTGGAAATCTGTATTCCGGCCGGAAGTATTTTGGACAACAGGCATTTTTACCTCAGGGCGGAAAAAGACTCCGGCATGATTTTACGCGACGGATATTTAAATATAATTCATAACCAAAATCACATCCGGATTGGCCCCGGCTATGGCACTCATGAATTTCAGGGGCACTATTCCGGAGAAGAGTTTAACGATATGGGTTATACAATTTATCTTAATGAGTATACACCATATGAGAAATCGGTGACGATTAAAGTACTGGATTAGTAAATGGGGAAAAGAAAGGATAGTTGATTGGAGGAATTTTACGTATTCCCTGCTGCCCCCCCATGAATGAAAAGTTATTAAGAGTAATATGACGATATGACTCTATGCTTATTCTGATACGGTAAAGGAGAGCATTGCCTTTGCACCTTTATTTGCCCGGAACCTGGAAGGACATATGGAGCAATATTTATTAAAAGTACGGTTGAATTGGGAAAAACTTGAAAAACCGCAGGAATCCGAAATGTCGGTAATTTTCATGTCGGTTGACAGCAAAAGCTGTTGGGCATTGCAGATCCGTGTCATTTGAATATAATGATTCAGGGTGAAACCGATTATCTTTTTAAATTGGTGGGAAAGGTAATAGGTACTGATATAAAATCGCTTTGCTAAAAAATCCAAGGACAAATTCTCTTTATAATGTTCATGTATATAAGAGGTAATGGAATATATCTTGCCGGTTAAATTATCTGAGGAAGAGTGGACAACATATACATTATGCTCCTGATATACATAAATTTTAGAAAGAAATTCAATAAACTTATTATGAATCAATAAAGTACTTATGGGGGTTTTAGTTTTAGTCAGCCGGAATATTTCATTCAGGGTTTCAAAGACCTGGATTTTGTATTTACCTTCAAAGCGGTAAACCGGAATCGGTTTATCAAATATAGACAGCAAGGTTTTCAAATCGGGGGACAGGCCTGTAACCTCCACAGAGAATAAGAAATTAATAATTAAACGTTTTTTCGGCGAGCCTTGGGGATATTGGGTTTTATGTAAAACAGAGGGTTTCAGGGCCACAATGTCGCAGAAATGGATGTCATAGATATCACCCTCAATCAAATGATCTGCCGATTGGTCAAGCAGTATGCAAAGTTCGTAAAATTGATGAAAATGTTGAAATTCCATATTGATATTATAAGAACGTTCGTCATAATCAAAGAAGTAATAAAAAGGATCCCCTTTTTTATTTATTTCCGTCAGGTGATGTTTTTCATAAAGGACTAAATCGTCAATCAACATATGAATACCTCATTTTTTTATCCTATCAGGGAAGCCACCAGGCTCACAGGCGGAGGTTGGATTTACCTGGAAGCAGACGTGAACTTTTACTAAATCTTTCTTCCTGCCTTTGTCCTGGGCCCCTGTTGAAATAGCAGCGGAGCTTTGATTATCATTATACGAAAAAAAAGCAATAAATGCAATAATAAAAGCAAAATAAACAAGAATGGTATAGAATATCTTCTATCAGGTTGATATACTGAAATCAAATTAAAGCTGCTGTTATATTAATCTGCAAAGGTGGTTTGCAGAAAAGGAAATCTCAGAATACGGCTGTGAACCGAGTATGGAAAAAGGGAAGGGAATTTATGACATGTCTAGTGACAATAACATTATAATCCAAAAGAAACTGAACCGGTTAGTAAACAGTTTTCAAAAAGTACTGTATGATGAGGATACTACTTTTTTGGATAATATGAAAACAAAAAATATAGCCGGTGATGACATCAGCAAATACCAGTTTTGGGAATGGACCCAGGGGGTAGGACTGTTTGGTTTATGGAAGTTATTTGAGAAAACTAAAAAAGACGAATTTCTGGATATGCTTTTAAAATATTATGAAGAACGGTTAAGCGCAGGCCTTCCGTCAAAAAATATCAATACCTGTGCGCCTATGCTGGCGTTATCTTATGTTGCGGAGTATACAAAAAATGATAACTACCATAAGATATGCAGGGAATGGGCGGACTGGATTATGACAGGGCTGCCGAAAACAAAAGAAGGCGGATTTCAGCATATTACCTCAGATACGTTAAATGAACAGGAACTATGGGATGATACCCTGATTATGACCGTCCTTTTCCTTGCCAATTATGGAAGGATCCTGCAGAAGCAGGCTTATATTGAGGAAGCAAAATATCAATTTTTAATTCATATGAAGTATTTAACCGATAAGAAAACAGGACTTTGGTTCCATGGCTGGACATTTAACGGAAATCATAATTTTACGGAAGCTTTATGGGGACGGGGAAACTGCTGGATTACGGTTGCCATACCGGAATTCCTTCATATGATATCCTGTGAACCCGGTATTGAAAAATATCTGACAGAAGCACTTAAATTTCAGGTCGATGCACTGAAAAGATACCAGGGGAATAACGGAATGTGG
>JAATEU010000435.1 GCA_015655565.1 Clostridiales bacterium | reverse complement strand
TCATAAAGCTTTTCATTCCTTAGCTTTCTAATTGAAACACACCCTCCGTTTTACCGGAAGCAATTAAAGCATACACATTTTTATCATCGTAATCGATTCTATCCATATCTATTTTTTGATCATCCTGACGTTTTTTATTCACCAGACGGACTGCATTTTGTATAACGGTCAATGTCCTAAGCCCTAAAAAATCCATCTTAAGCAAACCCAATTCCTCCAGGATGGTCATAGTAAACTGGGTGGTTATGGATTCATCCGATGCACGGGAAAGCGGTACATATTCTACCACCGGTGCTTTACTGATAACTACTCCGGCAGCATGCATGGAGGTATGCCTGGGCAGTCCCTCCAACCGCATGGACATATCAATCAGATATTTAATATCCTCGTCATTTTCGTATAACGCTCTGAGTTCCGAATTAAGTTTTAATGCCTTTTCAATGGTTATCCCAAGCTCGGTAGGAATCATTTTTGCTACCGTATCCACCCGGGCATAGCCTAAATCCAAGGCACGTCCGACATCACGGATTACAGCCCTGGCAGCCATGGTTCCAAAAGTTACTATCTGAACCACACGGTCTTTTCCGTATTTTTCAACAACGTAATCAATTACCTCCTGCCTTCGTTCAAAACAAAAATCAATATCAATATCCGGCATGGTTAAACGTTCCGGATTTAAGAAACGCTCGAACAGCAGGTTATATTTAAGGGGGTCAATATTGGTAATCCCTAAGGAATAAGAAACGATACTGCCGGCAGCACTTCCTCTTCCCGGCCCTACTACAATATCATTATCTCTGGCATATTTTATAAAATCGCTGACGATTAAAAAGTAATCCGCGAATCCCATACCCTGTATGGTCTCAATTTCATAATCCAAACGGCTGATTAGCTCCCGGGATGGATTCGGGTATCGCTTTTCAAGACCCTCATGGCATAGCTTCTGCAGATATTCCAAAGCAGTAAATCCTTCCGGAACATCAAATTTAGGAAGCTTATATTCTCCAAATTAAATCTCAACCTGACAGCGCTCTGCTATTTTATGTGTATTTTCAAGGGCTTCCACGGCATAGGGAAATAGCTTAAGCATCTCTTCCGGTGATTTAATAAAATATTGCCCGCCTTCATAACGCATACGATTTTCATCCGCAACTTTTTTCTGGGTTTGGATACAAAGCAGAATGTCATGGGCCCCGGCGTCACTTTCTAAGGTATAATGAACATCATTTGTCACCACCAGGGATATTCCGGTTTCCTCATTCATACGGAGCAGTCCCTGATTCACCGATTTCTGTTCCGGAATCCCATGATCCTGAAGCTCTAAAAAGAAGTTGTTTTCCCCAAAGATATCCCTTAAGCGCAAGGCAGCTTTTTTGGCTTCCTCGTAAAATCCCTTGCGTATGTTGCTGGCAACTTCACCACCAAGGCAGGCACTTAAGGCAATGATGCCCTCACTGTGTTCCTTTAGCACCTCATAATCAATTCTCGGCTTATAATAAAAGCCTTCCAAAAATCCTTTGGAAACGATTTTCATTAAATTGGCATACCCAACATTATTTTCAGCCAATAAAACCAGGTGATAATATCTGTCTTCTGAGGAGTTAGACTCCCGGTCAAAACGGGAAACCGGTGCCACGTAGACTTCGCACCCAAGTATGGGACGGATTCCCTCCGCCAGACAGGTACGATAGAAATCAATCACACCATACATAACCCCATGATCCGTAATTGCCATACTGTCCATACCCAATTCCTTTGTTCTGGCCACCATCTCCTTTATCTTACCGGAACCGTCCAATAAACTGTATTCTGTATGTAAATGTAAATGCGTAAAATTCACAATAATACACCTGCCTTTCCATTACAGCTGCATTTTCTTTCCTGCAGCTGTTAAAGTGAAGAAAACATATACCTTATTATATCTTGAACAAAAAGCGTGTCCATGATCTTGTTGCTCCAATCGGAATCTGCAAGCAAGCTTGCAATTCCTCATTCCGTTTTCATTATATCATATAATAACGTAATCACAAAAAGAAAATAAAATATTATAAAAAGAACCCGTCCCAAACTTTTCCTTTTCACTTTCCTCCGGATAGTCTCTGATATTATATTTAATATCAAAGGCCTTCTGAAAGTAATGATCCTTAAGTCTGAGCCAGGTTCTTTCCATATGCAATTCCATATCATTTTTATATTAGGCAGCTTCATTTACTTAAGAGCCGGTCTGCCTGGATCCGTTACAGTAGAAAGATCAAATAAATCAGCAAGTCTTTCCGGAAATTGCAGCATTGCCTGTCCGTCCAGCGGACGTCTTGTCATCCTAACATAATCATCCTTTACCTGTATCCAGGGGTCTTTGTAAACACCGCAAAAATAATCAAAGCCTACTTTCTTTAGATATTCGAATTTATCACTGCTGTAATGCCCCATAGTTGTTTCAATATCAACACCATAGGGAAAGATGTAGATATCCGTCGGCCCGATTAAAGAACCAACCTCCTTCATCCACCGGTCCGTATCCTTTACGGTAAAGTTATAAGTGGCCTTTCCCATATCACGGTGCCCATAACTGTGGGAGGCAAATTCCCAGCCCCACTCCTTCATTACTTCCGCAATCTTTTTAACCGTTTCCTTATCCTGTTCATAGGTCGGTGAGTCAGGAACATTGGTACGGTAACCCATGCTTCCTTCATAACCGGTTAAAGCAATAATTCCTTTTGCTCCTTTATAAGAAAAATCAGGGTGTTCAGCAATAAACGTTTCTAAAACAGGTACCATGTCATAATCACCAACAGAAACCGTACCATCCTCCATTGTCATTTCTGTAGAAGGCCGGCCATTTTCATCAATTACAATTCTGGCGGCAAAACCGTCTCCGGTCATATACTCATAATAATTCACATCATCCTGTGATATGACAAATGGTTTTTTATCCGGCGGCAGCATAATATCACCGGGTACGTATTTTATTTTGCCATCTTCCCCCGTTACCTGTTTGGAAACATCATGTATACTGACAATGACATAGCCATCATCATACATTTGCTGCATCATAGCTTTAAATTCCGATATGGTTGTCATATAATAGTTATATCCGTTGGAATTATAATCGCCATCAAATGCCCTAGCAGTATCAGCGACCAGAGTATGGAAGAAAATATGACTGATCTGGTTTACCGAATCATATGCACCCAATGGATCTAAGGTTTCTTTGGCAGCTTCATATCCGGTAACCGCCTTCGTTAAGGCTTCATGATCAGCATAATTTCCTTCAAAGCTTTTAATTAAATCAATTGCCCCGTCATAATCATAACCCAAAGCCAATAAATCTGCTTTCCCAATTAGCGCGGATATCTTTTTTTCCGTTTCTTTTTGTTCAGCCTTAAGTCTTTGCCGCTCTGATTCTTCCGGAGTTAAAGTAGGGGTTACCGTATCCGGATTTTGATTATTATTACTTTCCCCACCGATGCTTTGCGCATTTGCGGAATTATTATTTCTATTATTTTTTCCTGTATTAGGTTTTGACAGCATTATATAAGCATAACCCCCTACAACAATGCAGAGTATAATTGCTTCAATTATAAATAGATTTCGGAACTTTTTATTTTTCACCTTATTTGTATTGTTTATGCCAGTCCTGGAACCTGTGTTATTGGATTTTTGCTTTAAAACATTTTTACCAGCCATTTTACATCTCCTGTTTTACTCACCTCTAAACTATTCACATCATTGTTCCTATTGCTATTATTCCTTTTAATTTTTTTCTTATCCCTTTACTTTTAATACAACAAAGAATTCCTGAAATTTTTTCAGTCATAAGTTTAAAGTAAAGTCAATACCGCACGTGTACTATAAAACACCTGATATGCTATTATAATAGCATATTAAGTTTAACATTCCTTTACGTTTTTATTAATTAATATTGTAATTGAATTACGAATTCAAATCTTTTTTAGTTAAAGCTGAAACAAGGAAGTCCAACCCCGCCTAAAAGGCTGGAGGACTTCCTTTATAGATAAAAAAACTGCCTCACAAGTCATTCCATGAGACAGCTTCTACAACCAAATTATCTGCTATTTATCTTCTACTGCTTATTATTTACTGCTTAAGTATTTTTCTATATTTTCCATTGCTGCTTCTTCGTCAGAGCCATCTGCGGAGACAGTTACCTCTTCACCGGCGGCCAATCCCAAGCTCATCATCCCCATAATGCTCTTGGCATTTACTTTTTTCTCATCACATTCAACATAAATACTACTTTCATATTGACTGGCAACCTGCACTAATAAAGCAACCGGCCTCGCCTCTAATCCTGTAGGGATTTTAATTAATATTTTCTTTGTTAACATAATTCACTTCCTCCTTTTGTTCCCTTAAGTTATCAGCTAAAATACTTAGTTTCCGCAATCTATGATTTACACCTGATTTACCAATTGGCGGATTAAGCAGTGCTCCCAATTCCTTCAATGATGCTTCCGGATATTCGATCCGCAGAGCTGCGACTTCTTCAAGCCCCTCCGACAATTCGCTGAAACCTGTCTGGTTTTTAATATATATGATGTCATCTACCTGCTTCGCTGCCGCCACAACCGTTTTGTTTATATTAGCTGCTTCACAATTTACCTGCCTGTTAATCGAATTCCGCATTTCCTTAAGTATCCGTACATTTTCCAGATTCATAAGTGCTACATGGGCTTCCATTATGTTTAACAGGTCAACTATCTGTGAACCTTCCTTGACATACACTACGAAGTATTTTTTACGGATAACAACTTTAGCATCAAGATCAAAACTATTAATAATATCCTGTAATTGCCTTGCTTTTGGTTCATTTGTTGCAACAATTTCAAAGTGGTAAGTTTTTTCAGGGTCGCTCATGGAACCGGCGGCTAAAAATGCACCTCTTATAAATGCTCTCTTACAACAGACATTCTGAATTACTAAATTGCTCAGGATGGAAAGATTTTCACCAATTTCCTTGTTCTCATCAATTAATTTTGTTGCCTGCAGAACTTTTATTACAATATCATTATCCAATATAACCAAACTATGCATCTTGCTTGTTTTTAAATAAGCGTTTCGTTTAATTGAAATTTCTGTATTAATATTAAATGTTTTTTTGATTAATGTAAAGTACTTTCTTGCAACTGTTAGATTTTCCGTATGAATTTTTAAAATATACCTGTCATCCGCTGTAATAATAATACGTCCGCATAAGCTGATTAATGCTGCTAATTCTGCTATTTGACAGTGTCTTGCAGAACTGAATTGTTTTGATAATTCCTCCTTGATATCTTTGGAAAATGACATAGTTACTCACCTCACACTAACACGGCACCACCGTTTTGCAGCAAAATACCGAATGAAATCCGTAGGACTATCTCCTTGCATCTTTTTCTATATCC
>JAATEU010000235.1 GCA_015655565.1 Clostridiales bacterium | reverse complement strand
CAATTTAAGCTTTCCCTTATACTTGGCTATCGGGGCGGCATATAACCTGTTTCTCTTGTTCGTTATGTACCGGACGTTTCTTAAAAAGACGGAATACTAATAGCAACGAAAAAGATACAATTCAAATTATAACACTAGGCGGAATCGTTGAAGACACTGAGTATGTTCTTGAAAATAGTGCTGACACCAGACTCGAAGAAGGGAAAAAATATGTTTTTTTCCTTGAAACTTATTCCGATTCTCCTGCCAGTCTATTGAATCCTACTCAAGCCAGCTATGAATACGATGATTATGGCAATATTATCACTAACAAACAAGGCGAACAAACCGTGCAAAATGAAATTAATTTCAAAATGGAAGACTTGGATAACATTATGAATTCCAATGAATAGAAAGAAACCATACTGAACCGAACCCGCCAAGGTTTTAATATGGGATAAGAAAAGCGGGAGTATGACAGCCAACAAATAGCCATCGCACTCCCGCTGCTTTTAATTTGATTTTCGCACCTTTATGCTATATTTTCCTGTTTCTCTCCCGCCAATGAGAAAGAATATCACTACCTTGCATACCGTAAACGGTATTTCCTCTTAAATACCTACCTTTCCTTGATCACTTGAAGGACAGCATCGTCAAAATCGTTGGGTTCATCCCGGAGGATAGTATCAATGTCTGATTCCTCTGGCAGCAGGTCATAGTCAGCGCTACCTGCTTGTGTCATCTCCGGCTTTTCCCGCGCTTAGCACCGTGCATGAGACTTTCACCTCACACGGCGCCCCATCGTCTAATACTGTAAATCAGAATCTACACAACAAATGTTAATCTGTCTGATTCAATATTGTGGGTAACATATACTCTGGCTCTAAGGCCATTTATGATTTTCGGATAAATGTCATAACCTGTAGGTAATCAACATTGACTTCGATTTCTTTCATAGTCTGGCGCATACTTCTGATTCCATAAAGATACTGAATGAAAGGGATTTTAATCAGCATGACCGGATTAATGCTCGGTCTTCCGGTATCGGCAGAATAACTTATCCTGTACCAGGTCATAAATACTTTTTTGGAATTATGTAGGATAATATTTCTTATCAGCACAAAGTTCCATCAAAGTTTCTGAAACAGATTTAAAAAGTATGTTATACATGACTTCCTGATTTTGAAGAAACAAGGTATTTAGGGAATCAGGGACTGTAAATACAACATCAAAATATCCGATGTTTAAAAGATTGTACTTTTGCTTTTCGATGCCATATAATAATTTAAAGGTAGAAACAAGTTTTAATCAATGTTATAATAAGGAAAAGAGTGAATTTGAAGAGAAAGAATAGCGGTTGTGAGACCACTGCGACAGCAGTTTTGTACTAGGAGCATAATGGGAACGTCTACAACTTATTGATACATATAAACAAGACAGGAGAAGGCTAATGAAGTTAAAACGAAAAAGATTGCTTACTTTTTCCGTACTGTTCGTCCTGGGCGCAATTCCTGTATTTGCGGCAGAAGATGCCATACCTCCATTAATCTTGATGTCATTCTTCAGAATAATGGTTCTGCGGTCATAACGGAGACTTGGGATGTGCGCGGTGTATTCAGCGGTACAGAATATTACAAGGCTCTGAATAACATAGATGGAATGAGCGTCCATTCTCTTCTTGTATGGGACGAGTCGGGAACGCAATACAAAGCTCTGGATGACAGGGACACAAATCTCTCCAGAGAGGAAAAGTCCGGCACCTGCGGCATTTTGAAAAAATCCGATGGATATGAACTCTGCTGGGGGATTGATACAAAGCGTAATCTACTCGCCTTGAACCAGCTTTCTTTTGTTTCTCCGTGCCTAAATTCGGTTACGCCGAAGCTGGCTGTAACTGTTGTACCTATCTATATCTGCGTATTGAATTCCTTCGATTCCTTTTCTTAGCTTGTCCGCAGCTTTTATGGCCCCGGACAATTTTGTCTGTGGCATAAGGATAATGAATTCCTCACCACCCCATCTGGCAAAAACATCATGCTTTCGTATAAATTTATTTGCTGTAGCAGCTACCTTTTCCAGAACACGGTCGCCTGCATCATGTCCCCAGCCATCGCTAATGCTCTTGAAATCGTCTATATCGAAAAGCGTTACACAACAAGAATTATCGGATATTGTAAAAATGTACAAGACTACAACAGCAAGAGCTATTGATAAATTAGTAAAATCAGGATATGTAATAAAATAGAGCAGTGATAGCGATAAACGTACATTTAATTTATACATCACACCAAAAGCAGAACCTATTAAAAATGTTTTGCTTGAAAATTAATATATGACCGATTTGTCTGTTAAGATGGTAGAACACATCGCTGTTACAGGAGGTTGTATGGAGGGAATTACATGCAGACTGGCAGCTGGTACGAGACGGTCTGCCGGAATAGGATTCGGTTTTGCCGATTATCCTATCCGAATAATTGTTTCTGCAATATTTCGGCCAAGATTCTTACAGCTTTGGAGGCCTAAGGTGTCTTTCAAAATAGCATTCTCATTTTCCTTGTCATTGGGCCATGTTGTTGCACCGCCGCCGATATAGCATCCGGGTGTTTTCTGATTGCCTGAACCGGTAATTACCATATCGTGAATCAGAAAATAATAATGCATGGCCTGTATTGTAAATTCCTGCCCGGCATTTCGGTTGCCGCCTACGGCAATCCCACCGCCAACCTTATGCCGGAGTGCCGACT
>JAATEU010000135.1 GCA_015655565.1 Clostridiales bacterium | reverse complement strand
CTCCATCTTCATGGCTTCTAAGATAAAAATAACCTCTCCCGGTTTCACTGTCTGGCCTACGTTGGCTTTTAATGCTAAAATCTTACCTGGCATAGGAGCATTTATTTTAATATTCCCGGCTGTGCCTGCCGGTGCAGCAGCTTTAGGTGCTTCTTCCTTTTGAACTGGAGCAGCTTTCGGCACTGCTACCGGCGCTTTAACGGCCGGTGCTGCCGCCTGAATTGAATTTCCTGTATTTTCTTCCACTGTTACTTCATATGCTGTTCCATTGACGGTAATCGTGTAATTCTTCATGATTTATTTCCTCCTTGTTTTTCCTGTAAATGTTCTCATTTACAAGGTAACTATAATATTAATCACAAAAACAATATTAAGCACATTAAAATAGTATCAGGCATTCTGCCATTTTCTACTATTCATTCTTCTTATTGATCTTACTATTAATCCATCGGCAGGTGCTTCATTACCCATGGATGCCATAATTGCCGCAGTTATCACCGCAACTAATTCGGTATCATTCACTAATTCTTCTTCAAGTACACCGCCCTCTTTAACATTAATCTGAGCATCGGCCAGATTAACTGCATCAAAAACAGTTTCACCTGGTTTATACTTATTAGCAAATGTATTTACTTTATTAATTAAATAAATCAGAATACAAATCAGTACAGCTAATACAATTCCAATACCTATTAATATATTCACTAAAGTTGGGGGAAGTATTTCAGTTGTATTGGCTGCCAATATGATGTTATATATTTCTGAGTGTAATATATACATATTCCGCTCCCATCTGCGCACCATGCGCAAAAACAAATCAGGAATGTGAAATCTTATTGCTTTTGGTACTATTCGTACTTCATACATGAACATAATCCAAAAGTTTCATAATTAACACATACCACCTGCTGATTTTAATCTATAAATGATTTTACCAGTTATTAAAATTCTGTCTTTAAATATTCTTTTTTATAATTCTTAATTAAAATTATTTATTTAAGATTATTTATCATACTACACTGTGCCATGTTTTTTGCCGGGACGGTTTTCCCTTTTTGTAAACAGCATTTCATATGCATAAATTAAGTGTTTTCTTGCAGATGCAGAATCTATAATATTATCAACATACCCGCGTTTTGCTGCAGCTACGGCGCTGGACTGAAGCTCGGCATATTCGGAAGCTTTTGTTTCAATAACTTCCGGCTCACCCTCATACATGATCCGGGCAGCTGATTTTGCATCCATCATTCCGATTTCCGCACCCTCAATCGCAAAAACAAGATCCGCCCCGATATGTTTGGAATTCATAGTCAGATAAGCACTGCCATAGGCTTTTCCGGCAATAACATTAACTTTGGGAACAGTTGCATTTGCAAATGCATATGTTAACTTAGCAGTTGCAATACCTATGGATTTTTCTTCCTCAAGGGTTGCTTTATATCCGGTAACATTAGTCAATGTTAAAATTGGTATATTAAAAGAATCGCATATCCGAACAAACTTTTCAGCCTTATAACAACCGGCCGTTGTTAAGGTTCCGTCAAATTTTACGGATATTTTTCCTTCAGCATCCAGCACTTCCATACGATTTGCTACGGCTCCCACCGTCATACCGTTAAGGCGTATAAACCCAGTAACCATTTCCTTTGCATATTCTGCCTTTACTTCCAGAAAATAATTGTCATCGGAAATCTCCCTTAATGCGGCGGCAGAGTCAGCAATAAATGACTTTAAATCAGGAACCGGCCTGTTTAAATCATCATGACATTCATCATAAGATGCATCATCTTCATTATTTGACGGCAGTATTGTAACCAGCTCCCTGACTTTGGCAAGTACGGCTGTGTCATTTTCTAAAACAAAATCAACAGCTCCTGATTTAGCTTGGAAATCAGCAGCAGCCGTATCGCTTTTTGCTGTAAAATTACCTTCTATGGCATTTGGTGAGTTCACAAATAATTTAGTATTATCTTTTGCCATAAATGAAAAATCACTTAAGGATGATAAAACGGCTGCTCCACCTCCACAAGTACCAAGTACTGCTGTAATCTGTGGAATTACTCCGGATGCCATGGTCTGTTTCAAATAGATTTCTCCAAAACCATTTAATGCATCCGTTGCTTCTTGCAGTCTTAAACCGGCACAGTCAATAATACCAATGACCGGTGCTCCTACCTTAAGTGCTAAATCATAAATATGTGATATTTTTTTTGCATGCATTTCTCCGATTGTACCATTTAATGCGGATTTATCTTGACAATATACATATATAAGGTTACTATCAATAACTCCATAACCGGTAATAACACCATCAGCAGGAATCACTTTCTGCTGCAGATTAAAGTCGGTACTTCTGCTGGTCACCAAAGCACCTACTTCAACAAAACTATTGTCGTCAAGCAAATAGTTTATTCTTTCTCTTGCTGACAATTGCGCTGTTGCACTCATTTTCTGCCCTCCATCTTTCTATTTTGTAAAAGTAAAATCAAAATTTTTGCCAATTATAAGTATATTACTTTTTTTACATAAATTCAATACTTAAATGTATAATACTTCAAATACAATTATTTTTTAACAATGTTTTTTGACATTCATAACAATTTTAAACTTTACTCTATATATTTTTTAATGAGATCTAATGAGAACCCTTTACGGTATAAGCTGGCTGTCAATTTCACTTTTTCTTCCTCCGTCATATCATTAATATTTTTATTTTTTTTTGTCATGGCTTTTTGTAAAGCAAAGTTTTCATCCTCATATTCTTCGCAAAAAGCCTGATCTATATTCATCTTTTCAATGCCCTTTTGAATCAGTTCTGAATAAATCCGCCGTTTGCTTTTACTATCTTTTTTAGAACGGATATAGTTACATGCATATTTTTTGTCATCAATATAGTGATAATTTTTAACGTAGGTTAAGACTTCAGAAATAACAAAATCCGTATATTCCGCCTGTTTTAATTTTAAAACAAGTTCTTGCTCGGTACGGGCCATAAATTTTAATATTGCAAGAGCCTTCTGTTTTGCTCTTCTTAAAACTGTATTTTTATAAATATCCTGATAAACTGCCTCCGTAATCATTTCATTTTCTTTTAAAAGATGAATTTTTAAATCTTTTTGATATAAGTTAAAATGGTATTCATCGTCAATATAGACTTTAATTTTTCCATTATGCGAATCTTCTAATTTAGTGATTATCATGGGGATTCCTTTCCTTATCTTGTTTTAAATTTGAAGTGCAGTTGCTGCTGTGAAATCCTCTTATAAAATAAAACTTAGCCGACATCGGCTAAGTTTTATTTTATAAGTCAATCGGTTGTAAGATACATCTTGTCGCCACCTGACTCCACATTTTCATGAAAAACGTATGAAAATAGCTTGCGGGAGATAGCGGCTGAATGTCTTGCTGAAAATTATTATTTATCCTCTGTATTCTTGGATGAATCGGTAAAATCCGTAATTTCAGCAGCAATATCATATTTTTCACGTACTTTTTTTTCAACTTCTGCAAAAATCACAGGATTATCTTTTAAGAACACCTTGGCATTCTCCCTGCCCTGTCCAATCTTTGCATCGTTATAAGCATACCATGCACCGCTTTTTACAATGATATTCTCATTTGCTGCAAGGTCTAATACATCACCTTCCCGGGAAATTCCTTGTCCAAACATAATATCAAATTCAGCTTCTTTAAAAGGAGGTGCAATCTTATTTTTGACAACTTTAATTCTTGTTCTGTTACCTATAATATCTCCGCCCTGTTTCAGAGCTTCAATCCTGCGGACATCCAAACGTATGGAAGAATAGAATTTAAGGGCCCTGCCGCCGGTTGTGGTTTCAGGGCTGCCAAACATAACACCGACTTTTTCACGTAATTGATTAATAAATATAACGATACAATTAGACTTACTTATAACCGCCGTTAATTTTCTTAGTGCCTGCGACATTAACCTGGCCTGTAAACCAACATGGGAATCTCCCATATCACCATCAATCTCCGCTTTGGGAACCAATGCAGCAACGGAGTCAACAATAATAATATCAACCGCTCCGGAACGAACCATGGTTTCCGTTATTTCCAATGCCTGTTCACCGTTATCCG
>JAATEU010000054.1 GCA_015655565.1 Clostridiales bacterium | reverse complement strand
CCCAAGTATAATATACTTGAGACGAATTAAATCCGCGGTACCACTCAATTTGACAAAGTTCACTTTTTCATATACTGACATATATGCCATACTGGTAACGGTTATGGTTACCGTCAACGCCTACTAAAATTTCGGGTTGCCCTCAAAAGCCCATTCAGCTGAAAACTCCATATCGCATTCCACCACCTGCAACTCTCTGTCATGTTGTATTAAAGCTTACTTTTCTTTCTCAACGGTTTTCTCTTATAGTAAGTATATCATAATATGATATTCAGGTTTTGTCAATATGGAAAAATTAATACGCATGACATAATATTCCTTCGAAAGGCCAATTCCGTTTTTTCATAAACCGGGACATGCCCGCCTTACTTATAAGGGATTAAATAGAGAAAGCTGCTTATACCCATATCCTGCTTTATAGCTGGTTATAATTTCTTTCATTTTATATAACAATTTATATTTCTCACATTCCTCTGAAAATAACTGATAAAGTTCTTTTGCATTTGGACTGCAGCCCTTGTATATATTCATATTGTAATCCATACCAAACCAGGATGTATCTCTTGTTTTGGTAACAATAATTTTTGCAGGAATGTATTGCATAAGCTCCATAACCCTCCATTGTATTTATAAAAGAATTTACCGGCACCCTGTTTCAACAATATTCTACCATAATAATGTGACAACATAAAGTCATATTATCCTCTTTTTGGGATATTAGCTTAAATTTATTTTTTTAAACTATTCCCAAAAAAAACATAAAAGTTCTTTGAATATCAAGTATGCCAAATCCCCAATCCTGATTGGGATAAGATATATTAGGAAATCTTCTTGCTCCGCCAATCAACATTCTTCTTATCGTAACATTGGTCATAGAATATAAATTTCCTCTTATTATTCCCCATTCCAGCAACATGGCAGCCACTCCTGCGGTGTGCGCCGCCGCTATACCGGTACCTGTTGCCCAAATAAAAGTATTGCCAATAGAAGGTGCCATAATATCCACACCCGGCGCTGTAACATCAGGCTTAAGATCATTATTTTTCGTATATCCCCTGCTGGAATTATAAAATAAACTTTGATTGACCGGATTATAAGCTGTAACCGTTACGGTATTGTTTGCATTTGCAGGTTCCGAAAGCGTTGTATGGGAATCTGAATTAAAGAAAAAAGTACCATCTGATATATAATTATACATTGGCAACCATAAATGAAACCTCAAATTCAGATCTCCACGCCCTGAAATATCAAATCTCCAGACACCGCTTTGCGGATTTCGGAACCGGAATAATATTAACTGGTCTCCGGAACCCGATTCACTTATTTGATTGTCTATCCATATGGTGGTATTATTATAAACAACTTCCATCGTTTCCTGCTGCCTTAATCGTTCAGGTACATGGGCAACAAATATATTATCAGGTGCATAAAGATCCACTTCTTCTATATTAGGAGCATAACCCCATAATTCAATAGAAAATCCTGTTTCATTCTCTGCAACATTGAGTCCAACCGTTTCCTGTTCACCGGACGGGTTTATTTCACCGTAATAATGATGGCCGCGGTTTGCTTCATTGCCGGCTGCTACTACAATGGAATTCCCAACCGTACGCCCTATATCAGTCAAATAATGACACAGAATGCTTTCTCCTTCATGTTCCCCCTGACTGGTTCCTACTCCCAGACATATCGCAATAGGACGCCTTAACCGTCCGGCCACATCCATCAGATATTTTATACCAAGCATAATATCATTCTCCTGATAACATACAACCCCTTCCGGTATGCAAAAAAACTCCCTTAAATAAGGCTTTGCCGGTTTTAGCTTAACAACCGCTATTTCCGCATCCGGTGCTACCCCCATAAAGCCGCTTCCGGGAAATGGGGTTCCTGCCGCTACGCCTGCCAGCATGGTTCCGTGGCCTATGGTATCGGTACTTGGTACTAAGGTAAAGGGGTCCAGAATCTGGAGGGCAGAATTAATCTGAGCCTGTGTATATTCCGTTCCATAGTATAAATTTTCCGGATAATTATTTTCACTGTCAATATTCTGATCCCATATTGATACAATCCTTGTGGTCTGGTCCGAACGGCGGAATACGGGGTTTGTATAATCAATTCCGGTATCCACAAATCCTATTAAAACACCCTGTCCCCTTAAATTTAATTCCGGTTCATTACGAATCTGAATGATACCCGAGGCCTCCAGGCTGACAGTGGATAATAATCCGTAAATTTTGGGAATAGCCGAGTAGCCGAATTTTTCAACGCTGTTTGAAGTCATATTTTCTACCGGTATATATATAACACCATATTTATTATCAATATCAATAATAGGATAATAAGGATTCGTTAACAGTCTACTGATAACATCGTAGCCTTCTATTATTAAATCAGCAAATTGATTACTGGCAATCTTATACCTTTCTTCTCTGTTCATTTATTTAACCACCATATTACAATTATTACTTAATTAATATGTAGTGATT
>JAATEU010000521.1 GCA_015655565.1 Clostridiales bacterium | reverse complement strand
GGCTACGACTGTAACTAATATATCTAAGACAGTAAAGGTCACGATTCCGGAAGGCTATTCGGTTTCCCAGATCTTTGATTTACTGGTGAAAAAAGGAATAAGTAGTTCAACGGATCTGCTCTATGATGCCCTGAATAATTATGATTTTAGTTATTATCCCTTAGCAGGTGCGCTTACCGAAAATGAAAACCGGTGTTTCCGGCTGGAAGGATATCTATATCCCGATACATATGAATTTTACCGTTTGGGCAATGCTGCGGATATTATCGGCAAGTTTTTGAGCAATACGGAAGCTAAAATTACGGAGGCTGACAGAAATAAAGCACAGAGCCTTGGGTATTCCATGGATGAGATATTGACGATTGCATCACTGATTGAAAAGGAGACAGGTGATCCGGAGATTATGCCTAATGTGGCTTCGGTTATCTATAATCGGCTGGATACGCAGATGAAGCTTCAGCTTGATGCTTCCATTTATTATGTTGAGCGTTATATCAAGCCTTATATCAGCGGGGATATAAACCGTTATAATGCCTATTATAACACGTATAAATGCAGTGCTTTGCCGGCGGGGCCGATTTGTAATCCCGGCAAATCGGCAATACAGGCCGCACTGAATCCGGCTGATACGGACTATTTGTATTTTTACAGCGATGAAGAAGGCAATTATTATTTTTCCGCGACCTATGAGGAAATATCCGCTATTTCCGGAAAATAAATTTTTGCTGGATGATATAACTTAAAAAGAATAATATTCCTTCCGTAAGAAGTTTGCCTGCTACAAGGGATAATCTTAAAATATCTACCAGAAAAGTTAACAGCAGGTAATTGCAGGCCAGGATAAAAATTACCAGGGCATAATATTTGAAAAAGGCCGTAAGGTGCAGTCCTTTGGAGTGAAAGACCATATTCTTGTTAAGGAAATAATTGCACAGGGAACTGATTATCCTGGCGGCTGTAACAGAAAACATTAAATTATCTGTTAACCGGTGGAGTATTAATAATAAAACGAAGTCCAGTATTCCGCAGGATATGGAGGAAAGACTGAATTTTAAAATAGGCAGGTAAATACGTATGGAATCCCTCACAGGGTGAAAATGGGAACCTTCATTATTATTTTCATAAATAGTTGCAATTGGAATACTATATAATTCATAGCCTGCAGATTTAGCTTCCAGGAGCTGATTCATTTCATATTCATAGCGGTTTCCTTTTAAATGTATC
The DNA here is from genome assembly GCA_015655565.1 of Clostridiales bacterium. Taxonomy (GTDB): domain Bacteria; phylum Bacillota; class Clostridia; order Lachnospirales; family Lachnospiraceae; genus Anaerocolumna. Next base: position 1,664 of record JAATEU010000521.1, on the reverse strand, counting down.
AGCCAGGGAAGCATCTGTGGGGAAAAACCACGAAGGCCGGTCTGGGTGTCCTTGATTTTAATACCGGATATCATTGAAAAAATGCCCCGGGTAATTTTATTGCCAATTAAGTTTTTAAAGGGAACATTTCCGACAAATTCCCTGCAGCCTAATATAATGGAGGTATTATGCCCGGCGGTTGCCAATGTAATCTGTTTAATATCCTGCCAGGTGTGCTGGCCGTCGCAGTCTGCACAAACAATACTTTCGGCTTCTTTATTCTGTAAGAGGTAAGTAAAGGCGGTTTTCAGAGCAGCACCCTTGCCCTGATTTCTTGTATGGGTTAATACGGTGCAGCCTTTTATTATGGCGGCTTGAAACACCGGCCTGCACCTTGCGGAGCTTCCGTCGTCAACGATTATTATTTCATAACCGGTGTTCGCCTGGATATCTTGAATTAACTTTAGTAATTTGTTATCCGGTTCGTAAGCAGGGATAATAAGTTTCACTATGGCACCTCTTTTCTCTGTCCGGAATCTTAAATTCCGGGTCATTTTGGTTCTATTTGATATAAAGGATATCACTGACACCACGTTCTTTTCCTTTGCCAAGCGGATTATTCACTACCCTGCCCATAAAATACATGGTTGAAGAGCCGCCGCCATCTAAATTATAAGCATCCGTACAGCCTAATTCTTCAAAGATTCTGGCAAACTCCGTTAAGGTCATACCTTTGCTATAGCCTTTACTTCTTCCGTCCACAACTACGAATACATAATGATTTGCAGATATAATACCCACACCTGTTCTGGGATTGGAGCCGTCAATAGAGCGGTTGCCCAAATTGGTATCAATGGCTGTTTCCCCAAAATCGGCAACTGCAAGGGAGTTTTCAACCAGAACAGGGCCAAAAGACAAGGTCTGGGTCACCCCTTCTTTCATTAACGTTTCGGCAGTTGTGGATGTTTCATCGTATATTTTAAATGTTCCGTCATTATAGAAAGCGAAACCTGTTCTTGCCGGTTTATCACGGAATAGCACACCGTTCCGTATCACGATGCCATCATCACGAAATCCGTAATAATCACCGTTTATAGCAAAAACAGCGGCATTTTCACTGGCAATCTCGGAAGTATATTGTATAATATTAGTGCCAAATTGATTTTTAGCAAAAGCTGACTTAAGACTGTCAGAATTTTTTAAGGTAACATCTGCAGTATAATAAGTAATGGTATTACTTCCTGAACCTTTCGTTATCTTCTTAATTGAAATGGACTCCGTACTGCTGATATAATTCCAATCATCGGAATAAGCGGTTAATTCTGCCGACTGGGAATCATTTCCTGTATCAGCTCCTTCCTTGTTTTCCGAAACTTGAAAGGCATTGTCTAATTCTATATGCTAAATTAAATATCGGTCGGCAAGTTTATATATTATAAAGCTGATTAGGATAAGTACAGCCAAAAGAATTATAAGTTTTTTGTTATGAATAACTTGTAGGTGGCGGGATAATTTTTTCAAATTGAAACCTCTGTAATTTAAGTTTTTTAATTTGCAGCATGCTTTAATTGTACCCTGGTTTTGTGTAAAATCTGTTAGAAATATGTGTTTTATTTGTTAAATAAACCTTCCTATAATAATTGTCACCCAGAAGGTCCAATTTAGACTTCTGAATGAACATTAAT
>JAATEU010000079.1 GCA_015655565.1 Clostridiales bacterium | reverse complement strand
TCTTTTCAAAAAGAAGTTCCTGCTGTACAGATATTGGATGGCTTTTTAGATATAATACGAGTCGACATACAAAGCGGGGCGAATCGTTTTTACTTTGTCATTCATGAATTTGCTTTCGTTGAATCAGAACAGAACGAATATATGGAAAACCGATTTGAAAGCGCAATTCAAATACTTTCCATGTTATTAGACTATGGAAAGAAAACACGGGAATTTAAGGATTTTGACACCCGCGTTATTGCTACTCACGTTGTATTTTTCAGAGATAGCATTATAACATCATCTACCTCTTTGCGATTATCAGATAATCTCATTGACCAGCAGTTAAAATTTATTAAGGACATGGTGATAAGAAATGAATCCGAATAACTTTACTCCTATTGATTTACAAACATGGCCTTTGGCGCAAATGTTTTACTACTACACTCAAATGGCTCCTACAACTTATACCGTAAATGTCTCTATGAACGTTACAGTTCTAAGAAAAGCCCTGAAAGATAAGAGAATAAAATTCTTCCCAGCTTACCTATATCTTGTTACAAAGGGCATAGAAAAGCAGCCAGAGTTGCGTATATCAAAACAAGATGATGTACTTGGGTATTGGGATTTCCTTACCCCTGCATATCCTCAATTCCATGATGATGATAAAACAACGTCTTTATTGTGGACAGAGTATTGCAATGATTTTATGATATTCTATCGCAATTATATTGATGATACCAAACAGTACGGGGATAGTCACGGAATCTTATCTTCCAAAGGTATTCCCCCTGCAAGTGCATATATTATCTCTTGTATTCCGTGGTTTACATTCAACAGCTTTTCACTTCATAATCACGGAATTAAGGATTACTATGTCCCTTCCTTAGAAGCGGGGGCTTTTTATGAAAACAACGGGCAGATATTAATGCCGCTATCAATTACAGTACACCACGCTACAACCGACGGATACAGCCTAAAGGTTTTCTTTGAGGAACTACAACATTCAATGGATAATCCCGGAGAATGGCTGACGTTATAATTCTAATTGCAAACAGCCGCCGATAACAACGAAAATATATAAAACCGTTGTTATGGCGGCAAGATAATTGTGCGCTCAAGCAGGAATATATAGTCCAGCAGCGGTTTTGAAACTGAAATCAAGGCCGCTGCTTTGCTTTGCAAAAAGTGTATAGCAGGGGGGCGCAGTTACTACGCCTTATTTCTACACAGCGGCTTTGGGTAATTATGAAACAGAGGATTATAAGGACATCAGCCACACCAGCATTGTGACGCTGGCGAAATTCTGCAGCGTGTCCGCCGATTATCTGCTGGGGCTGACCGAAACAAAAAACCACCCAAACGCAGACCTTTCGGAACTGCATTTGAGTGATATCATGATAGAGTTACTTAAAAGCGGAAACATCAATACCCGCCTTCTTTGTGAAATGGCGGCGCACAAGGATTTTGTGAAGCTGCTGGCGGATATTGAGATTTATGTGGACGGGATTACCAGTATGCAGATAGAAAATATCAATACATGGGTTGATGTGGCACGGGCGGAAATCATAGAGAAGTACCGCCCCGGCGAGCATGACAAGGATACTTATTTGCTGGAAGCCGGACGAAGAAGCTCCTGCTGATTTTCTGCAAGCAGACTAAGCTCCAATACCACAAGCTGACCGAAGAAGAAAAGCAATGGCTTGTCCGCATTTCGCAGAAATCCGACCTTTTGAAAAGCCCTATTCCACAGAGGGGCAGGAAAAAACGGAAATGACAGGGCTGGATTTATGTGGTAGAATGGATTAATTAGAGAATCGCAATTGAAATAAATTGTGAATAAGCTTGTGGGCTTAATTATTGGGAAAATGTGTGGCACGGATATATAAAAGAATTATACAAGGGGAGAAGAATATGAGCGAGTATTTGCAATTTGCTTTTCGAGATGAATTTAGAAGCTGGCTAAAGGACAATTCTCAATCAAGCGGTGGGGTCTGGCTATTATTTGGCAAGACTGGCGGGACAAAAACAATAAAGGCAAGCGAGGCACTTGAAGAAGCTCTTTGCTTTGGCTGGATTGATGGTCAAATGCAAAGCATTGATGAAAAATCGTATATTAAATATTTCTCTATACGCAGGAAAAACAGTAAGTGGTCGGATAAAAACAAAACCTTAGTGGAAAAACTTGAAAAACAAGGGATAATGACTGATTATGGTAGAGAGAAAATTGAGGAAGCCAAGAATAACGGTCAATGGGATGCTCCGAAGTCTCTTGAAATAACGGATGAGCATATAGCATTTTTATCTGATTTATTGAAAGTATCTGAACCAGCCTATACAAATTTTCTGGCAATGTCCCCATCTGTAAAAAAGACTTATACACGGGCATATTTTGACGCTAAAACGGATGATGGCCGTGTTAAACGCCTGTCGTGGATAGTTGACCGGTTAAATAAAAATCTTAAACCAATGTAGCAAATTTATCCAAGCAATAATTTCAGAGATAATTCTGTCTTATGGCTTGCATTTTCATAACAATCAATACTTCACTTTATGCCAATAAGGTGAAGTATTGCCCGTACATCAGGCCGCTACGCCTATCCAGCCAGTCAAGGGCCGAGTAGTATTTTGCTGACGCAAAATCTCCACTCTTAAACAATTGACTGGCTGGATTTTTGCCGTATCATGGTCTTGCCGAAAACGGGGAACAGGAGCAAAGCTCCCGCTCCGTTTCCGTCCGCGCCATTGTACGGCAAAACCGACTCCGCTGGATTGGTGGCAGTCTGTGGCTTTTTGCGGAAGCAAGCTGTATTTTCACACAAGGGCCATTAAAATCTTCTTTCACACTTCGCGACATGGCCCTCCAGCAGCCGCAAATAGCGCATAAAAATCTGGTGAAATAGTACAGACTAAAAAACAAAAATTTTAAAAATTGTTCCAAAGAAGGGGAATATTCTGTCAAAGAGATTGCCATTTCCATAAATAATCTGTATAGACTGTAAATCCGGATAAGTAAGGGATTTATCACAATTGACCCGCAATGCTGACGGTTCATTTGATCCAGGCGGTAAACTCGTAGGAGTAGAACCATACAGCCAGGCTGCGTTTGACGCAAGGGACATTGAAGAATTGTTAAATCCACCTCAGATGTATGCAGTATCAGTCGATGAGTCCTCTGGGGCAGATAATTCCGCCACGGCACAGGAATTCATCGCAAGGCAGCACCTCGCCTATAGCTTTTAGTTCAGAGGAGGGTAGCATAACGCCGGATGAACTCGCAAAAGTGTACGCAGTTTAGGAACCGTTTAGCTTAACTTATGATAAAGTTAAACAGCCCGGACGGAGAAGGTGAAGTAGATGTTTATACTGTTCGAGATTATGGAAAACCGGATGCTGATGGCAACGGTACTTTGACTGACATAAAAGCATACAGTCAAGAGGAGTTTGATGCCCGAACAAAGAATGAGTACGAAAATGACAAAGCTCCGGGAGTAAACACAGCACAGAATTAACAGGAGAAATAACTATTTCCCCTTAAGCGAAAAAGGATACAATGTCACGCAACGGAAATATTTCACAATCGTTCAAAGCCGGGCTGAAAGCTGAAAGGTTTTGAACGCTAAAGCCAACTGACCCGCGCAGTCATTTCCCGTTTTGCGTATCAGCGGTCATACACGGGACGAGCGCTACAAAGCGTTGCCGGAACAGCTTGGCCGCGACGTGTATCATTACCATTTACATGTTGTTAGCGCCGCCATATGGATGGTGGTAGAAGTAAATTTTTTTCTTGCTGAACCATTCACCCTTATTATCATATATTAAAGAATAACTCATTACCAGAGGATGTTTAATGATTATATATATAGTACAACCAGGGGATACAATTTATACAATAGCGGAATTTTATAATGTACCTGTTGAAAGATTGATACAGGATAATGGATTGGAAAACTTTGAAAATTTAGTGGTCGGGCAAACCATAGTGATTGTATATCCTGAACAGACTTATACTGTCCGTGAGGGAGATACTTTAGCAGGAATTGCAGACAATCTTGGTGTCACTTTCATTCAGTTACTGCGTAACAATCCGTATCTTTCAGAAAGAGAATTCCTTTACCCGGGAGAAACAATAGTAATTCGTTATAATAATAATAATGGGGAAATCGCAACAAACGGCTATGCATATCCATTTATTGACAGAGATATATTGAGAAAAACATTACCATTTCTAACCTATCTTACCGTATTTAATTATAGGGCTACTGTAGAAGGTGATCTGATTGATATTGATGACGCAGAGATTATTCAATTTGCAAGGAATTACGGTGTCGCACCTATTATGTTATTATCAACTTTGACAAATCTGGGAACCGACAGTATTGATGTCGCATTCAGTATATTAAACAACCAGGACATACAGGACAGGATAATTAATAATGTTCTTATTATTTTAAAAGAAAAGGGTTATTATGGACTAAACATATATATCCAATATATAAATGCTGATAATATTAATCTCGTTGAAAATTACATTACAAAATTAACAACCCGCTTAAATAATGAAGGATATCCTGTAATTCTTACATTAACTCCAACTACATTTATAGATGGAACCAACGTTACAAACGGAAGAATTGATTATACAATTCTCGGCCAGACAGCAAATAACATATTACTTTTATCTTATGAATGGGGATTCTCTTATGGACCTCCTGCAGCCGTAACTTCCGTCAGTACGATCAGGGAACGATTAGACTATGCTGTAACACAGATTCCACCCGAAAAAATTTATTTAGGGATTCCTATTATCGGTTATGACTGGCAGCTTCCATATATAAGAGGTATTTCACGGGCAAATTCTCTTAGCAGTGATGCGGCTATACAATTAGCAGGCGAAGTTGATGCTGTGATTCAGTATGATGAGACAGCTCAGGCGCCATTTTTTACCTATGTAAGTAATAATGTTGAACCCCGTACAAATCATATAGTCTGGTTTAAAGATGCAAGAAGCATTGATGTATTACTTAAATTAATACCGGAATATGGGTTTCAGGGGACTGCCATTTGGAATATTATGTACTATTTTTCACAATTATGGCTAGTGCTTAATAGTCAATATGAAATAGTAAATATAATATACGATTAACGAAACGTCGGCCAAAAATAAAGCTGCAACCAAAAATAAATTGCTCCAGTTTGCAGTTTTTCCTATTTCCGCATGAAGATGCCGGTTTAGTTGCTTCACCGGGAAGCTGTCAATTTTAAAAAAATCAGGGCAGAAAAAAACCTGCCCTGCAAAACCTATAAATTATAAAATGATACAAATATTCACATGGATGAACTAAAATCGTACGTCAGAATAATATATAATTAAAATAATTTGTTTTGTTTTTGGTTTACGCTACACAAACATTTACTGCTTTGAGTTTTCTGCTGTCCTTAGGATCTTTTTCAATATCAAAAGTAACCTTTTGACCATCTTCAAGGCTTTTAAAACCATTTGATGCTATTGCAGAAAAATGTACGAATACATCGTCTCCACCATTATCATTCGTAATAAATCCAAATCCCTTTTGTGAGTTAAACCATTTTACTGTACCGTTAATCATTTTGCATTACCTCCATTATAATATTTGTATCAATATAAATAAAAAATGCTGACACCAAACGTAAATCATTAAAAAACGACTTACAATTCAGGCCAGCTTTAAAATCTTAATTGATTACTATTAAACACTATCATAGTCAGTTAAAAAAGTCAATGAATTATTTTCGATTCTACATATCCGTTAGAAAATTCAGAATTTTCTCTGATTTTTTGTCTATTATTTAACAAATATTTGTTTTTGCAGCATGGCATCTTTTATTTTAATTTTAGCTTGATACATAGATATATTAAATACCATTGAATATTCCTCTGATAGAAGTTTTTCTACTTTCTGCAGAATTTTTTCATCGTTCATATTAAGCTTCTTACCATCTTTTATTTTTCTACTGCGTTCTATCATGATTCCTTTCAGCATTTGAAAATATTGTTTACATTCACATGATTTTATGATATCGTGAAATTCTTTTTGCCGGATCTTATCATTTTCATCATATAAAGCCTCCATCCTTGGCAGTTCTAACAAAAAATCTTCTGCCTCCTCTCTGCTGATAATTAACCTCATAATAATCTTATCATTATTTGTCTTAACATATATGGTGCCACCATCATTACTTACAGGCTGCATTTTATAATATTGCTCATTGGTTTTCAGAAAATCCGGCACACCGATATCCTTAATTTTACATACTCCACCGTTTTCATAAACTATTATATCATTAATTTGATACATTCAGATACCCTTCTTTCTGTGCTTTACAAAAAGGAAAAAATCACTTTAACACCTGGAGGTGTTACAAAAATAGCTTTTTATAATGTAATTATAGCACAGTTTGCTTTTTATTACTATTGATTTTACAAATAATGCAAATATAATAATTTAATCTAATAATTTATAACAATTTGAATACCAATTGGAATATCCAAAGCCAGCCTCAATCAAATACTTATTATCCAAAAAGACATAGAAGAATTTAAAAAAAGGGGCTATTTTGTGACAGCCCCCTTAAAATTACGTTAATTTATCCTATTCATTTAACGGTTTTATTCTAAGTTAAAGTCTATCTGATGTGCTTAAATACTGCATTTAATCAGA
>JAATEU010000324.1 GCA_015655565.1 Clostridiales bacterium | reverse complement strand
GGCAGGTTGTAGCTGCAGCAAGGCTTTATCATTGGAAAAAATATCAATCGTATCAGGAAAAACAGCAGATTGCTTTATACCTAGAGCTTATAATGTAAAATTATACGAAGAAAAGTATAGCAGATACAAAAAAATATATAAAGCCATGAAATTAATTTTCGGTTAAATAAGGGGAAATTAGTATGAAAAAATGTGATATATGCCATACTCCATTAGATTTTTTTAAGTTTCGTTTCGCCGAAGGTGTCATATGCAAAGATTGCTATAAAATAGCCAGCAATAATTTTACAGGTATTATATATTGTAAAAGCTTTTCTGAAATAGCTGAACTTTGTAATGTTAAGGAAGATAATAGTTTAAGAAATGGTGAATTTGAGATAACATCAAGAATTGGAAATTATATTTTATTTGATGATAAGAACAGGAAATTTTGTCTTACTAATAACCGCATGGTTGTAAAAGAAGCTCAAAAACCTGAAATTTTTAGCTATGCCGATGTTATAAAATGTGAATTTTTCAGCAACCCGTCTATGCCGATTACTGTATTTTGCAAGGCCTATAAAAATAGTGGAGAGATTATAAAATCAATTAGTATTTATATTTATCTTGGTTCGCAAGAAGTGAAAGAAATTAAAGTTATTGCATCACCTGTTAGAATTAAAAGTTTTGCGTTCAAACGCTCTTTTACTTTCGTAAATGGAATTATGGATAAATTTTCTTATATAATGAAAAACATAGAGCCTGAAGGATAATAAAAGAAACAAGTGCCGTGAAAGCCAATGGAGGAAAATGCAAGAAGTGCCATGAAAATGTTTGCATTAACGGGTTGAAAAACGGAGGATATAAATATGAAAAAATTTAAGTTTATAATAAAAGAAAAGGTAGGTATACATGCAATACCTGCTACAAGGCTGGTAAAAACTGTGTCCGAATATAAGAGCAATATTTATATTGAAAAAAATGGTAAAATTGCGGATGCTAAAAACTTGATGGAGATAATGTCTCTTAGAGTAAGATGCGGAGAAGAAATAGTTTTTAAAATTGAAGGACCGGATGAAGGTAAAGTGAGTATTGAACTAAAAAATTTTTGCGAAAAGAATTTGTAAAAAGCCTGAAGCTCTTTAATCGTTGCCGTAAAAGGCTTCTGTTATTGCATAATATAAATTATTCTGGTAAATTTTAACATGAGAGGACTCTTGTGGAATATTTTTTTAATTGCATATCACAACAAATAAAATGTTTAGTAGATGGCATGGAAAGGCTTCCTGAATCCCTGGTGGAGGAAACGATTCTACTTCCTCTTTCGTGTTCTTCTGTAGTATATCTGCATATCTAAGAAAATTTCAGGGAGTTTAAAAATAAATAAAAAGTTATCAGGTCACTTTCATTACTATTTGTGTCTGAGCGAAGCGAAAGGAAGCGAGTTAATATGAAAAAAAGATTTATGTCAATTTTAATTGTTTTTGTTATGCTGCTTGCAGCATTAGTCATCTTCCCGCTAAACAGAGAACCGGCTTATGCAGTGTCACCAGGCATGAAGGTAATTGTACCTGCTTATTTCGGTACAAATACAGATTACTGGTCTATCATGACAGCTCAGGCCGGATTATATCCGGGGAAAATCTATGCTGTAATCAATGTCAACAGCGGTCCCGGAACAGAAACGGACAGTGTACTGTTAAGCCGGATAGTTGCTTTCCGTAATGCCGGAGGAAAGATACTTGCTTATGTCAATACCTTTGATTATCCTACCCAGACATTTCTTCCGGTTTCGACGGTAAAACAGGATGTGGATGACTGGTACGAGTGGTATGCAAGCGGCAGTGTATCGCAAATAGACGGTGTATTCTATGATCAGATGTACCCTTGGAACGGAGGCCAGGAAACCTTCTACCGGAGCCTTTATACATATGTTAAGAATAAAGATGCCAAAGACCTGGTAGTAGGAAATCCGGGCGGAAGTACCAGTGAGACTTATGTTGAATACAATGGAAACCGGCTTACTGACGTTATATGCACTTTTGAAACAGAGTACGGCCAGATTTCCACATGGCCTTTCCAGTCATGGCAAGCCAACTATTCCTATGATCGTTTTTATTTTCTGCCACACACGGCATCAACTGCGGCACAAATGCAGGACGCTTTAAATCAGGCAGTATCCGGAAATTACGGCTGGTTTTATTGCACGGATGATTCGATAGAGGGAGATGGAAATCCATGGGATACTTTGCCGGCGTATTTTGCCGAAATGTGCAGTGCTGTAAACGCAGTGGGGACATCTGCATATCCTGCGATTACCGTTAACGGGAATGCAGATGACTGGGCTTCCATATCTTCCCTTGCGACAGGTTCCACAACGATAAAGACGATGAAGGTAACAAATGACGCAACTATGTTATATCTTCTGATAGAAGGAAGTGATTTAAATGTAACCTCAAATTTTTACCTCGATACAGACAATAATATCTCTACAGGGTATAATGCATCCGGCTGGGGAGCAAACGGCTCAGATTACATGATTGAGAACGATATATTATACAGGCATAATGGGAGCGGCTGGTCGTGGACGCAGGTTGCCGCATTAAGTTCGTCGCAGTTTGTAAGGCAAAATACCGTTATTGAAGCGGGTGTTCCCATATCGTTAATGAATGTTACTGCCGGCAGCCTAATTCGGCTCGGTTTCATCAAGAATAATTCATCTACTGATCGTTTGCCGGCAGCCGGAGAAGTTTTTTGTTCTCAAACACTTTTGCCATAAGTTCGACGAAGAACAGAGATGGAATAAAGGCTTATATTTACAGGTGCTTACAGAAATATGTCCGGGTTGTGGAAAAATTTTTCAAAAATTTGTGTTAGAAAAGTATTAAAACATTCACCTGAATTTGGTGGGTGTTTTTATTATGGAAAATTATTTTATGAAAATAGGAAAGCGGAAGGAGAATACTGCCGGTACTGGCAACAATTATGGCTATTGCAATGGGGACAACTGTTTCACACTGACAGGAATGAAAGCTTAAAAATACAAAAATTGACAGGAAAATGGAGAAAATAAAATGTTGTAGACATTCAGGTAGTATCGGAATACCCTTGGGAAGGCAAAGTATCATATAAGATAAGTCCACGGGAGAAGCAGCAGCAATTTACTTTAGCCATACGAATTCCTTCCTATGTTAAAAATGCTGTTGTGCTGTTGAATGGTAAAAATATAGACATCGGAGCATATATTAGGGATGGATATGTATATCTTGACAGAAGGTGGTCAAAAGAGGACGAGATATAGATTCAGTTTGAAATGCCTGTAATAAGAGTATATGCCAATACAAAAGTGCGGGAAGACGCAGGATGCGTGGCATTCATGAGAGGACCCATTGTATATTGTTTTGAAGGTGTTGATAATGGCAATGAACTGCAGACATTACGGATTCCTAAAAGTGCAATGATTCATGCGGAAGATTATCAGGAGAATCTGTTGAATGGAATTATGCCTTTAACAGTTGAAGGAATCAGAGTGAAGGGAAATGAGGAATTATATTCGGAAGAACCATTTGTAAAAGAAAAAACTATGATAAAAGCAATTCCATATTATGCCTGGGGAAACCGAGGGATAAACCAAATGCGGGTGTGGATGCCGGAAGATTAGTATCAGGTATTGACGTATTTGCATGGATAAAACAGCGTTAAAACGGCTGAATTTTTTTGGCTGTTTTATGAATAAAAACAAAAGAAGTATGCTCTTTTTAAAACACACTTGTGTTTTGGAAGAGCATGCTTTTTTCTGTATTGGCTTTATTTAGCCTTTCATAAAAATAATGAAAACTAAAAAAATACCGTATTAATTATTCGCATTATTTTATGCAAAGGAACCACAGCATGATAAGATATCAATATAGTTATTGGTTATATAGGTGTAAACCGGTGCAACATTATTTTTTATTTTGAAGGAGGTGATGCTATGAAAATCGTAGGAGTTACAGCTTGCACTGCAGGAATTGCCCATACCTACATTGCAAAGGAAAAGATTGTTACGGCTGCGAAGGAATTGGGACATGAAATAAAGATTGAGACACAGGGTTCTATTGGTATTGAAGATCGGCTG
>JAATEU010000109.1 GCA_015655565.1 Clostridiales bacterium | reverse complement strand
TTATTATGTACATAGATCTTGAATTGAAAAGAAGTAAAACCTGAGAAGGGGAGTGGACATACGTCTAAAAATCTGGTAATAGGTGAATCACCGGCAAAGGCAAAGACAATTAAGAAATTTTTAGGAACCAATTATGAAGTAATTGCTTCGAACGGACATGTGAGGGATCTGCCGAAAAGCCAATTGGGAATTGATGTTGGAAATGATTTTGAGCCAAAGTATATTACCATACGGGGAAAAGGGGATTTACTTGCAAAGATCAGAAAAGAAGTAAAAAAGGCTGACAAAGTATTCCTTGCAACTGACCCTGACCGTGAAGGAGAGGCGATTTCCTGGCATTTATCCAAGACTTTGAAACTGGAAGATAATAATTCCAGCAGAATTACATTTAACGAAATAACCAAAAATGCAGTTAAGGCTTCCATTAAACAGGCCAGGGATATTGACATGAATTTAGTTGATTCCCAGCAGACAAGAAGAATTTTAGACCGTATGGTCGGGTACAGTATCAGCCCTCTTCTGTGGGATAAAGTAAAAAGAGGATTAAGCGCAGGCCGTGTTCAGTCCGTTGCACTTCGGATCATTTGTGACAGGGACGAGGAAATCACCGCTTTTGTATCGGAAGAATACTGGAATCTGGAAGGTGTTTTTGATGTAAAAGGTGATAAAAATCCTTTAACTGCTAAATTTTCAGGATATGGCAGTGAGAAATTGATTATCCGTTCCCAGGATGAATTAGATCATATCTTAAAAGAGCTGGAAAATGCCAAGTTTAAAATTACGGAAATAAAGCGGGGGGAAAGACAAAAAAAATCACCCCTTCCTTTCATAACCAGTACCTTACAACAGGAGGCAGCAAAGAATTTAAACTTTTCTACCTCAAAAACCATGCGTCTGGCACAGCAATTATATGAAGGAATCGACATAAAGGCTCATGGTACCATTGGCCTGATTACTTATCTTAGAACTGATTCGGTCAGAATTTCGGAAGAAGCGGATGCTGTTGCCAGAGAATTTATAAATAAAAATTACGGAGCCGCTTTTGTTGCAGATAAGGAAAAAAATAAGGAAAGCAGTAAGAAGATACAGGATGCCCATGAAGCAATACGGCCTACCTATGTAGATTTAACACCGGTAATCGTGAAGGATTCTTTAAGCCGGGATCAGTTCCGTTTATACCAATTAATTTGGAAAAGATTTATTGCCAGCAGAATGCAGCCTGCTAAATATGAGACCATTTCAGTTAAAATCGAAGCAAACGGATACCGCTTTGTTACTTCTGCTTCAAAATTAATCTTTGACGGGTATATGTCCGTATATATGGCGGAAGAAGATGAAAAGCAGAATAACGTAATGTTTAAATCCCTGAATGAAGATACGGAGTTGATCTTAAAAGAATTTAATCATTCCCAGCATTTCACACAGCCTTCTGCGCATTATACGGAAGCTTCCCTGGTTAAGACACTGGAGGAATTGGGGATTGGAAGGCCGAGTACTTATGCACCTACCATAACAACTATTTTGGCACGCAGGTATGTTGTAAAAGAAAATAAAAATTTATATGTGACTGAACTTGGAGAAGTAGTGAATAATATTATGAAACAGGCATTTCCAAGTATCGTGGATGTGAATTTTACGGCTAATTTAGAATCTCTTTTAGACCGGGTTGAGGATGGTTCCGTAGCCTGGAAAACGATTGTACGTAATTTCTATCCTGATTTGGAAGCTGCAGTTTCCCGTGCGGAGGAAAGCCTGGAAGAAATTAAAATCGAAGATGAAAAAACAGATATTATATGTGAAGAGTGCGGCAGTAATATGGTCATTAAATATGGACCGCATGGTAAGTTCTTAGCCTGCCCGGGATTTCCGGACTGCCGGAATACAAAGCCTTACCTGGAAAAAATCGGGGTAGATTGTCCGTTGTGCGGCAAAGACGTAGTTATCCGTAAAACAAAAAAGGGCAGAAAATATTATGGATGTGAGAATAATCCGGAATGTGTATTTATGACCTGGCAGAAGCCGTCTGAGCAAAGATGCCCTAAATGTAATGGAATTATGGTAGAAAAAGGTATGAGTTTAGTATGTAATAATGAAAAATGTGGGTGTATTGTAGTGAAAAATTAAGAAATAAGTTAAAAATAACATTATTTTTAGCAAATGTGTGTCAAAATCTGTGAATAGCTATTGTCTTTATGAAAAATGTATGGTAAGATTTATTTGATAATACAATTTTAGCACTTAAACGTATCTATTATAGAAACAAAATCATGTTCCTGTAATCAGATGCAGATTGGGAAATACACCGCTTTTTATCGGAAATTGTAGAACAATTTCCGATAAGTTTTATTTTGTGAATTAGTACAGCTGGATACTAAGGGAAAGATAAGTATCAAGTAGGTGGGGTACCGGGAGGATGTTTCATGAGCGTACAATTACT
>JAATEU010000572.1 GCA_015655565.1 Clostridiales bacterium | reverse complement strand
GAATTGCTTTAACCGGTTTTGCAAATATTTACACATATGCAGCAGAAGATGATACCATTGTTACAAAAGATACTGCAATTGATAAAACAGATGTTAATAGTACAGGTGCTACAGAAAATGCTGATGTTGTAGATGATTCTGCCAACACGGATACTTCCATAACAAATAGCGGAAACAGTGAGACTGCATTGGAAACAGAAACTGAAGTTCCGGTTGCGGAAGAAAAGAAAGAAGATACAGCAGAAGAAAACAAGAAAACAGAAGTTAAAAAAGAAACGGCCAAAGCAAAGGTGCAGAAAGCATCAACGAAGACGGAAGTTAAATATACAAAGGGTGATTTGCGTTTATTATCCGCATTAATTTATTGTGAAGCAAATGGTGAGTCATATAAAGGTAAACTTGCAGTTGGTATTGTTGTAATGAACAGAAAAAGATCAAGTGCATTTCCGGATACGGTAAAAGGTGTCATATATCAGAAATATCAATTTGGGCCTGCAACCAATGGCAGTTTAAAGAAAGCACTGGCAGAATATGATCAAGGTAAATTTACCTCAGATGAGGAGAAAAATTGCATCAAAGCTGCTAAAGCAGCATTAAATGGAGCCACCAGTATTACGGTAAAGGGTACAAAAAAGAATTTTAGCAAGTATCTATATTTCAGCGGCAGTATGAGGGGCAATACTTATAGTTTAGGCAATCATGAGTTTAAGTAAAAAATAATACATGGCTGTTGGAAATGAAAATTACGATTCTTGACTTTAACTTATCAAGTAAATTGGAATTGGATTTTTCAATAGCTTTTTTTTATTTAAATCATAAAATCTTCCTTTCGGATTGCCACACAGAAAGTGGAAATCTTTCCTGTGTTTGTCCTGCTGTCATCCAATTTGGAATTGACTTTTTTCCAATGCTGTGTTAGGATAAACATAGATTATTTTTAAAAAATGCCGGAATCATTTTATAATTAATAAATTATGAAATAAAATAAAAATGAAACAAAAATGAAAGCAGGCGAATGAAATGAGGAATTTCAAGAATGGTAAAAATAAGTTGAATACTTCTTTTTGTACATTTGGAAGCTGTTTTATTCGCTGCAACAGATATGGATAGGAGCTATCTATATATAAAAATTGCAATTATCTGTTTCAGGTTTTTGTTTCGGAGCTTTATTTTTGCGAAGACAGCGGGCCGGTCGGTTCAACTGGTTTAGAAAACACTTTCAATATGGGAAGTGTTTTTTTATTGCTTTATTCTGGAAGAGATAAATAATTAAGAAAGAAGGTAGTTATGCTGGATATTAAAAATGTGACTATTTCAAAAAAAGATGATAATAGAATACTATTAAAAGATTTTAATTTTACACTTAATCAAGGTGACAAAGCCGTTATTATCGGTGAAGAGGGAAATGGTAAGAGCACTTTATTAAAATTTATTTATAATAAGAACATGCTGGAGGCTTATTGTGACTATTCCGGACAGATTTTTGGCAGTTATAAGCTGGGATATTTAGAACAGGAAATGGAGAATAAGTGGTTAAACAGTACGGTAGCGGAATTTTTATCACAGGCTGATATTTATGGCTGTTCGGATACCGGTATATGGGCAATGAATATTAATACAGAGCTGCTTCGCAGCAATCAAAAGATAAAAACCCTTTCCGGCGGTGAAAAGGTGAAACTGCGGCTGTTGAAATTATTGGCAGAAGAACCGGATATTTTGCTGCTGGATGAGCCTACCAACGATTTGGATATGAATACCCTGGAATGGCTGGAGGATTTTATCAATCACTCTGAACGCCCGATTTTGTATGTATCCCATGATGAGGCCTTGATTGAAAATACGGCAAATGTTATAATTCATTTGGAACAGATAAAGCGAAAAACAGAATCACGTTATACCATTGCACACATGAGCTATAGCGAGTATGTTGATAAGAGGCTTAGCAGTTTGCAAAAGCAGGAGATGATTGCCGGAAAGCAGAGGGAGGATTATAAGAACCGGATGCAGCGCTGGCAGCAGATTTACAACAAGGTTGATAACCGTCAGGCAACTATATCCAGGGCTGATCCTGCCGGCGGAAGACTGTTAAAAAAGAAGATGAAGAATTTAAAGTCACAGGAAAAGCGTATAGAAAAAAATGTCGGGGAGTTTTTAGACATACCGGATGTGGAAGAAGCAATTCTTTATCGTTTTCCGGAAGAAGCACAGATACCGGCAGGCAAAAAGATATTGGAATATACGGTGGAATCCCTTAAGGTCTTAGTTGATTCAGAGGAAAGAATTCTGGCTGAACATGTTTTTCTGCGTGTTATTGGACCGGAGCATATAGCCATAATTGGTGATAACGGGACCGGTAAAACGACTT